>JAYWDF010000717.1:0-4140 GCA_043779985.1 Akkermansiaceae bacterium
ATCCCGAGGCCACGATCAATCTCGGGCGGTCGGTGCGGTTGCTCCAGATCTGCCAGGTTTCCGCGAGCGGGCCGTAGATGTGGATGAGATTTTCAAAACTGCGGGAGAAGTCGCGGCGAACCTCGGCGTCCGGGACGGCCTGGCCGCCTTTCTTAACCCGCTGCGCGATGCGGGCGATGGCAAGTTCAGGAGACGGAATCCAGAGGTAGTGGACCTCGATCTGATAGCCGAGGTATTTCGCCTTGTGGAAAGGCCGAAAGTAGGAGGCCCTGGCGAGGGTGCATTCGAGGGCGAGGGAGACACGGGATTCGATACAAGCATTCAGCGCATCGAGCAGACGGTCGCCGGATTTGCCCGCGACGTTCTGAGGCCCGAGCGGCGAGAGGCCGTGCGCGATGTTGTCGGCATTCAGCAACCGCGGCGGATTGGCAAGCGGCTTGAGGAAGGCCCGGGCGAAGGTGGTTTTCCCCGCGCCGGGAGGTCCGGCGAAGACGTAAAGCGTGGGGGTGGGTGGGGTTGCGAACATTCTACCTTGGGTTGAAAATCACCGTCTGTCGCGAGACGTGTCCGTGACGATGGTGAGTGGATTTTCCGCAAAAGCAAACTCCGCGACCACCTTCCCGCCGATGAGGTGCTGCTGGATGATTTGCTCGAGCACCTCGGGGGTGCATGAATGGTACCAAGTGCCTTCTGGATAGACCACGGCGATGGGGCCCTGGAGGCAGATGCGCAGGCAGTTCGCCTTGGTACGGAAGATTTTCGAATCCCTTCCTCCTGCTAGACCGAGCTCCTTGAGGCGCTTTTTCAGAAATTCCCAGGAGGCGAGGCCGCTTTCCTTGGCGCAGCATTTCGGCTCGGTCTGATCCGCACAGAGGAACATGTGGCGCTCGATTTTCTCAATGCCGAGGGCATCGGCGCAAGTGTAGAGGGCATTCATGGACGCGGTGAAATTAGCGGCTTCTGGAGAGCTTGTCGCGTGTGGATTGCGATTTGGCGAGGAATCAGCGTCACATCGCCCTAGATCGCCGTTGAAGCACGTCAAGCCGGCGTCTACCCCACCACCATACGATCCCGCCCCCACGGATTGACAAGCCGAGGCCGACACAGCATCTTCCGCGCATGGAATCCGTAAACCCCCACCCGCTGCCCAAGGCGCGCTTGCCGGTTTTCGCCATTTCCTGCTGGGCGATGGGCTTGGTGGCATTCTCGCAGCTGCTGGTGGCCGGGATGGCGCTGGCGACGCGCTTCGAGCAGTCTCGCGAGGTGCGGACCGTGATCAAGGAGGTGCCGAAATTGATCGCTGTGCGGATTCCCGCCGCGGAGCAGGATCGTTCGTCGCCGGTGGTGTCCCGCCCGCCGATTTCACCGCCGGCGGCCTCGTTGCCGCTCCCCGCTCCCACTCCGGTCACCACCCCGCAGGTGGGCGATCCCCGGTCGGAACGCATGGTCAAGGAGGCCCGCCAGGCCCGCGTGGCAGGCGACATGGGCGTGGCCGTGATGAAACTTGAGGAAGCCCTCACCCAGTCGCCGGACGACCCGAGCGTGCATTACGAGCTCGGTCTCGTCCACGAGCAGATGGGAGTCTTCGACACCGCTGCGGCGCACTATGAAAAAGTCTTCCAAATGGGTGTCTCCGGTGCCGGATCGCTCTATGAACTCGCCGCCGCGAAATTGCGCGATGGCTTCGAACAACCCGATGCCATGCTCGGCAAGCTCTCCCTCAGCCGGGTGAGGATCTTCAAGGATCCTAACAACGAGAACGGCCAACGCGTGATCCTCACCATCCCGGTGCAGAAGGCGCCGGGCGAGGAAGTGGACGTCGCGGAAATCGCCGTTTCCGTCACCTTCTTCAACCGCAACTCAAAGGGTGAAGTCGTCCAGCTTGAGGACAAATCCTGGGTGACCGAGAAATGGGTCTCTCTCCCCTTCGACTGGGCGGGCGGCGAGGAGAGCCTCCAAATGACTTATGTGATTCCTCCACAGGACAGCCAGACCGAGCACCTTTTCGGCGAGCGCGGTTACTACGGGCAGGTCGTTTCCCTCCTCTACAAGGGCGAGGTCCTGGACGTGCAAGCTTGGCCACGCGACCTTGCGGCGAGAATCCCCAAACAAGCATCGGCCGCTCCTGCCGACTCGATCCAGCCGGAATTCCAAGACACGTTGCCGCCGGGCTTCGACCCGAGTCTGCCGTTGCTGCCGCCCCTGCCGAGCAAGTGAATTCTCCACGCCCCATGAATTCCGCCCCCGAAGAACGCCAGCTTGGCGAATACCGCCTCAAGGAACTCCTCGCCGAAAGCGCCCTCTCCAAGACTTGGCTTGCCGAGCAAATCTCCGTTTCCCGCCGGGTCCTCGTCGATGAACTCCGCCACGATCGGGCGGATCAAAAGGACGCGTTCCTTGCCGACGTCCGCGCCATGGCTGCGGTGGACCATCCGCTGGTCAGCTCGATCTATGAGGCCGTCTCCGAGCCCGGGCTGTGTTTTTACGCCCACGAGCTCCTGCCCGGCACTACCCTCGCGGCCCGGGAAAGCGCCCACGCCCCCCTCGGCCCCGCGCGCCTCGCCCACGTGCTGCGCCGGGTCAGCGAGGCCCAGCTCCAGTACGAGGCACTCGGCCAAGCCACTGCGCCCATGGGACTCCGCGCGATCTATCTGGATGACCACGGCGTGGTCCGCCTGAAAAATCTCGCCATCGCCGGCCACCGGCCACCGGAGCAATCCGAGCGGGACATCGTTCATCTGGGAAACGCCTTGGTCCCCCTCGTCGCGACCGACCAACCGGGCGCCACCCGCATGCTCACCGTTTTTAGCTGGATGCGCGGTGAAGCCCTCGATGCTCCGATCACTTGGGGCCAGATCCGCGATTTCTGCATGCAAATCGACCACCAGTTGGCCGATCCGCTGTCATCGCTCACCCCCACGCAGGCCGCATTCCACTCGCGGAAAAAGCAACCCGTAGCCCTCATCGCCATCGCCACCACGGCCGTTCTCTTCGCCATCGCCGTCCTAGCCATCCAGATGCGGCCACCCCGCAAACCCGCCCCGCCCCGCGCCGTCTTGCCAGTCGCGGTCACCGTCGCTGCGGGAAAATACCCCACGCCAGACGGCATTGAGGAAGCCCTCCCCGCCTTCCGCATTTCCGCCAACGAGGTGACCATCGGTCAATACGCCGAGTTCCTGCAAATCCTCGACACCCTCGCCAAGGACAACCGCCAGCACACCTTCGATCCCGCCAATCAAGCGCCGGAAAAGTCCTCCCACGAGCCGGAGAACTGGGCGGCGCTTTTCGCAGCCGCCAAAGCGAACGCAACCTGGCTGGATCAATCCGTCACTCTCGACTCGCCCGTGATCGGCGTCGATTGGTGGGACGCCGCGGCCTATGCCGAGTGGAAAAAAGCCCGCCTTCCTACGCAGGAAGAGTGGTTCGCCGCTCTCACTTACAAGGGCACGAAACCGGCCACCATCCCACCCGGCCCCTGGGTCCCCGTCACCGCGCTCAGCAGCGACCACACCGCCGCAGGCCTCATTGGTATGGCAGGCTCTGTAAGTGAGTGGACCGGCAAGCCCGCCACCAACCCGGCAAATCCACTCGGCGATCGCCTCTGGGTCCTCATCGGCGGGTCCTACCTCAAGCCCGGAAGCAACGCGCTCTCCCGCGAATGGACCGGGAACCGGTCGCTCCACCGCGCCGACATCGGCTTCCGCTTGGTTTTCGAAGCGGAGTGAGGATCATGCCCGCGGTGCAGTCTCCTCCCCGTTTGAAGCGCTCAAATTAGAGGTCCCTCGCGAAGCCCCGGTTGACAGAAGGGGGGACGTGAATTATTTCATCCCCGTGCCTGACGCTGGACCCATCCACCGAAACCCTTTCAGCAGCAACCGTTTGAGTCCTCGTGGGTCCACCATCCCGAGGGTGCACCCCGGCGGCATGTGCCGCTTTTGGCTGCTGTGCGTCCTCGTCCTTTCAGGCGTTTCGCTAGTGGCTCAGGCGGCGGGTCCGACGGCTCCGTCAAACTGCGTAGCCGCGGGAATTGGTAATTCTTCAGGCGGTGCAGTGGTTCACATCAGTTGGACTGACAATTCGACGACCGAGACACTCTGGAACATCCAATACAAAATTGGCTCCGGATCATTCGCTACTTTG
>JAYWDF010000718.1:0-4134 GCA_043779985.1 Akkermansiaceae bacterium
TCCCACCACGGCACCTTCGCCCACCACCACACCGGGTCCTACAAAGGCATCCGCACAGATCCAAGCCTCGTCTCCAATCGTGATCGGCAGCTTGAGCAACGTCATCGCGGGATCGCGGAAGTCGTGGCTGCCGGCGCAGAGATGGGCGCGTTGGGATACCGTCACCTTGCTGCCGATGGTCACCGGGCCGAGGTTGTAGATCAGCGCGTCGAACCCAACCGACGTCCAGTCGCCAATCTGGAAGTTCCACGGGATGAAAATCCTAACTGAAGGATGGATATGCACATTCCTGCCGATTTTGGCTCCGAACAACCGGAGCAGGAAACATCGCCAGCCCCACAACAGGCGGGGGCTATATCCGAACAGAGGGGAACAAGCCGCCCACAGGACACGCCCAGCCAACTCCTTCCGAGTCCACTTGCGGGTCGCGCGGTTTTGATCGATGTCCATGACTGCGAGTTGAATGTTAGAGCTCGTTTGCCAAGACGATCTTGCGATAGGCCTCGGCCATGCGGCTTGCGATGCCGGGCCATGCAAATTCCGTGTGTACCCATCGCCGTCCCCGTTCGCCCATTGCAGCGAGTTCCGCGGCGTCCTGGTGAGTTGCCTCTGCCAGGGCCTTGGCGATGGCTTCCATCGCGGGTTCCACCCACCAACCACACCGATGATCCAGCAGACCTTGCCACGGCGCGCCGGTGGTGGTGATCACCGGGATTCCTGCGGCAAGCGCTTCGGCAACGGCAATTCCGAAATTCTCACTGTAGGTGGGAAGGATGAAAAGGTCCGCGCTCCGTAGTAAGTCCGCCTTGGCCGTCCCTTCACAGGCATCGCGAAACTCCCAGGCATCCGTTAGCCCCTGTTGGCGCACCATGGCCTGAATCTCGGCGCGGTGGCCGCCTTCGTCGGGACCCACCACGACCATCCGCCAGCCCGCGGGCCTCACCTTGGCCCACGCCCCGACTAACAACGGCAGTCCTTTTTTCGGATGCACCCGTGATAGAAAAAGCGCCGTCTTTGGGCCTGAGGTCAAAGTGCCGAGGTCAGCGGTCAGCAACGATGCGTCCTCAATTCCAATCTCTGACGTCTGATCTCTGACCTCTGATTTGCCTTCGGCCATGCCAGCCAGGGCTTCGCCAGGTTTCTCCAAGTTCTCTAACGCTCTCCCCGCATTCTGACTTCTGTCCTCTAAAATCTCCACGCCGTTCGGCAGCTCGATGATCGGAGCCAAGAGCCCGAGTGCGCGGAATTGCCGGGCCTCGCTGGCGGCCGTGGCATGCAGCGCGGCGACCGACCGCAAATCCCTGCGCTGATAGAGCCACCACGCCGCGCGCTTCTTCCACTTCTTGTGATTGAGCGCCCACGGTTCCAGCATCCCCCGGGGACTGACGACGCGCGGGATTTTCCAGGCCCCGGCGTAGGCCGCCACCCGCCGGTTGTTCATCAGCCAAAGGCCGTGGTCATGGATCAGATCAAACGGCGGCAAGTCTTTCAGCTCGCCGCTGTGGATGGGAATTCCCCGTTCCTGCAATGGCATTTGCCAAGCGGCTGCCAGAGGCTCCGGCGTCCATAACGCCACGTCGAGACCCGCGTCCTTCAGCGCCGCTAACAATTGCGGCGCCGACCGCGCCGGCCCGCCCGTCGCCGGGTCGATCGTGGCGATGGTGTGGAGAACGCGCATCGTCAGAAAGGTAGGGATGAGCGGCCTCGCTCGTCCGTGACTGTAATGCCGCGCATGACGATTTGTGGAAAAGCCTGGGCAGGAAAGTGGCTGGCACGGTTCGCCTCGCGTATTTCACAGGTCCGGGCGAGACGCCCGGACAACGGTCTGGCGCGCGACGCGCCAGCCACACTATCAAGAAAGTCGGCGTACCCCGGCGGTCACGCCCCACCCTTGATGGCCCTCATCGCCGCCGCCACCGCCCAGGTGCGGTACCACGCTTTCAAGACCACGGGCGAACTCCGGTTGGCATCCGCGAGGAGGCCGCCGAAACTCCCTTCCATCCATGCCTGGAAAGGAAACCTGAAGCCGCGCTTTTGCTGGTTTCTCACCCATTCCGGGATCTCGGGCACCGCGTCTAACAACAACAGCTTCCCCTGCCGCAACCGGTTGGCCGCGGGGATTCCCGCAATGGATTCGATGAACCTGCTGTCCACGAAAGGCACCCTCAACTCCAAGCCGTGGGCCATCGAATAGACATCGCTGTCGCGCAAAAGCTGATACCGCATGTAGCGCTTGATTTCCAACAGGCTAACGGTATCGAGCGGATCGTCCGGCAGTTCAAGGGAATCCCAAGCGAAGGCCCCGGCCTGTTCGCCCGCCAGGTGACGGGCTAGCAAGTCCGCCTCATCCTCGGTGAAAATCCCGCGCTGGACGTGATAGGCCTCCAGCCAATCTCCCGCGCCGCGCAAAAACGCGGCCAACCGGTGCCAGCGCGAACCCGGCGGCTGGGTGTCCAGGATGGCTGACGCCACCAAGCGCAGCGGTCCGAGATTGCGGTGGTAATTCCGATAGGCCGGCACCCGCTCGAACGAGGCATAGCCCGCGAACAGCTCGTCGCCGCCCACCCCCGACAAGACCACCTTCATGTTTTCCCGGCTCGCCAGTTTCGAAACACACCAGGTGTTGAAGCCGTCGATTCCCGGTTGATCGATCGCCCCGAGGAAGGCGGAAATCTCCGCCGCGCCCTCTTCCTCGGTCATTCTCCACTCGGTGTGGCGGGAACCGAAATGCTCCGCGGTCCGCCGGGCGATGGCCGATTCGTCTAACGACGGATCCTCGAAGCCGATGGAAAACGTCCGGATGTCGGCTGCCGGTCCCAAGACCTGCCGGGCCAGCGCGAGGATCACCGTCGAGTCGATCCCGCCACTCAGGAAAATGCCCACCGGCACGTCACTCACGAGGTGGCGGTGGATGCTTTCCTCCAACGCCACCCGGGTGATCTGCGCGGCCGCTGCGGTCGCCTGGGCTGGATTCCTGCGTGGCTTCCTGGGGTTGAGTTTCCCGAATGGCAAGCGATACCAACAGCGGATCGAACGCTCGCCGCCCTTCCATTCCATCAGATGGCCCGCCGGCAGTTGGCGGATCGGACGGTAAAGGGTCTGGGGGTCGGGGACGCTGCCCCACAGGAAAAAGTCGCGCAAGGCGGTGGGGTCGAGGGAATCGGCCTCGAGATGCAACACCCGCGATTCCGAGGCAAACGCCAGCGAGCCATCCCCGGCCCGATAGTAGAGCGGCTTGATGCCCAAGGGATCGCGCGCCAGCAAGGCTTCGCCGGTGGCTGGATTCCAAAACGCGAAGGCGAACATTCCCGCCAGCTTGGGCAAACAAGCGGCGCCTTCACGGACTAACAGCCGAAGCAACACCTCCGTGTCCGAGTGGCCGACGAACGTTTCGCCCTGCAATTCCAGCTCGCGCCGCAATTCACGGTAATTGTAGATCTCACCGTTGAAGACCAGCACCGAAGGTGCGGATCGTGGATCGGGGATCAGGGATCGTGGGTTTCGAAGAGAAGAAAAATCTTCACCTCCCACCTGCGATCTACGATTTACAATCTCCGATCTCTCATCTCCGACTTCCGACCTCTGTCCTCTGTCCCCTGCCCCATCTCTTGTTTCAGCTTTCAGCTTTTCTTCATACTCCATCGGCTGCCGTCCGGCGTCGCTGAGGTCGAGGATCGCGAGCCGGGTATGGACCAGCGCCACGCTGCCATCTGGATTTTTCCAAACGCCGCTGCCATCCGGGCCGCGGGACGCCAGACAACGCAACGCGTGATCGGTGAAACGGGCGGACGGGGGTCCACCGAAAAAGCCGGCAATGCCACACATGGGGGTAAAATGAGTTGGAGGGGAAGGCGCTCGAAGCGAGCAAAAGTCTGTCTTGAAAACCTGAGGAACCCAATGCGAAATCAGAGACTCACAAAAAGGGGCGGTATCCGACCGCCCACGCCCTTGAACGGTCAATGAACAGTGGCTAACCGCACCACATTGACACCTCATGGACACGGCGATCTGACATCGCCGCTCCTTGGGCGCCGTCACAAGCCAAGCCCCAAAGCGCGAGCAGACGCTTTTACAAAGGGTCTAACCCCGCGTGCCTAACGACTGCGCATACACGGCCTCATAACATCTGGCGAT
>JAYWDF010000719.1:0-11427 GCA_043779985.1 Akkermansiaceae bacterium
CAAAAACTTCGCTTCCGCCGGCATCATGGCCCAGTCCATCGGCGGCGGCGGCGGCAACGGCGGTCTCAATGTCAGCGGCGGCATCGCCATCAGCAAGGAAAGCTCGGTGCCCTCCATCACTGTCGGCGTCGGCGGCTTCGGGGGCACCGGCTCGATCAGCGGCGACGTCTTCGTCAACCACACCGGCGATGTCCTCACCTCCGGAAACTGGATCCATGGCATCATGGCCCAGTCCATCGCCGGTGGCGGTGGCAACGGCGGCATGAACGTCAGCGGCGAACTCAACTGGGCCGATTCCAACAACTCCGGCGGCAAGAAGGATTTGACCATCGTCGCCGGTGTCGGCGGTAACGGCGGCAAGGGCGCGAACGCAGGAAACGTGCTCGTCACTAACAATGGCGTCGTGACCACCAAGGGCGACAACGCCCGCGGCGTCGCCGCACAGAGCATCGGCGGCGGCGGCGGCACCGGCGGCATGAATGTCACCGGCGTCTTCGCGAAAAACAGCTCGCCGATCAGCGTCGGCGTCGGTGGTTCCGGTTCCGGCGGCGGACATGCCGGAACCGCGACGGTCAACCGGGGCACCGCCCTGGCCTCGACGGGGAAGATTTCCACCGACGGCAACGGCGCCTACGGCATCGAGGCCTCCAGCATCGGCGGCGGTGGCGGGGACGCGGGGATGAACTTCATCGTCGGCGTCACCCTCGTGGGCAAGGGCGATTCTGAAGCCGGCTTCGCCGCGAATTTCGCAATCGGCGGCGCAGGCGGCGAGGCCGGCAACGGCAGCAACGCAGCGGTGAATAATTTTAGCAACATTGAAACCCTCCAACAGAACAGCCACGGCATCATGGCTCAATCCATCGGCGGCGGTGGCGGCAACGCCAATTTCAACATCGCGGCCACCTATGCCGGCGCCAAGGATACCGAGAAGAAAAACAAGAACATGGGCTTCAATCTCGCGATCGGCGGCGCTCCCGGCGACGGCGGCAACGGCGGCGAAGTCGATGTGGTCCAGTCCGGAAATATCGAAACCCACGAGAAGAACTCCTTCGGCATCCTCGCCCAGTCCATCGGTGGCGGCGGTGGCAATGTGGGAATGGATATCGCCTATGTGAAAGCCGACGGCGGCAAGGCGGGCATCACCCTCGGCCGCACCGGCGGCACTGGCGGATATGGCTCCGATGTCACGCTTTCCTCGGCCGGCTCCGTCATCACCCACGGTGACGGCTCCTTCGGAATGTTAGCCCAATCCGTCGGCAACGGTGGCGGTAACAGCTCATCCACTTCGATTTCCGCTGAAACCTCCGGCGACGATGAAAATCCGGCCAATTCCGCCGCCCTCTCGATCGGCCTCGAAGGCGGTCTAGGCGGCCGCGGTGGCGATGTTACCCTCGACGCCGCCGGCTGGGTAAGCACTTCAGGGAAGAACGCTCACGCCATCTTCGCCCAGAGCGTCGGCGGCGGCGGCGGCAACGGCGGCTCCGCAAACACTTTCGGCCTGAGCGCCGCGACCGCCGCCTTGTCGTTAGGCGGCACCGGCGGCACCGGCGGCATCGGCGGCATCGTCGATGTGACCAGCAGCGCGGGTGTCCGCACCTTTGGCGAAGGCTCGGTCGGCATTCTCGCCCAATCCGTCGGCGGCGGCGGCGGCAGCGGCGGCATGGCCCGCTCCGGCGGCATCAAATCCAAGGTCGACGGCGTGACAGTGAGTGTCGGCGGCAATGGTGGTGTCGGCATGGCCGGCGGCAAGGTCACGGTTGATAACAGCGGCGTGATCATCACCGACGGCGACGGCTCCCACGGCGTCCTCGCGCAGAGCCTCGGCGGCGGCGGCGGAAATTCCGGCATGGCCATCAATGCGGTGATTAAGAACGTTTCAAAAGAACCCAGCAACCGCATGTCCATCACCGTCGGCGGCTCCGGTGGCGATGGTGCGGTCTCCGGCGACGTCAGCGTCACCAACACGGGTGGTATCGGCACCAACAAGGCGAATTCCATCGGCATCTTCGCCCAATCCATCGGCGGCGGCGGTGGCAATGCCAAAAGCGTCGTGACCAACTCGGTCTCCGGCGAGGGAGGTGGCAATAATATCGCCATCGGCATCGGCGGATCTGGCGGAACAGGAGCCACTGCCGGCAAGGTCTCGGTCTTCAATAAAAAGGGCCTCACCGACGAATCCGGACAGATCATCACCGTCGGAAACTACTCCCACGGTATCCTCGCCATGAGCGTTGGCGGTGGCGGCGGCACCGGCAGCACCACGATCACCACCAAAAAAAACGCCGGTGAGCCGGCAGGGGGCGCCTCCAGCAACTCGTTCCTCTTCAGCCTCGGCGGCATCGGCGGCGACGGCGGCACCGGCGGCATCGTCGAGGTGGGCAACGAAGGCAAGATCACCACCTACGGCTACAAAGCCCACGGCATCCTCGCCCAGTCCATCGGCGGCGGCGGTGGCAATGGCGTATTGAGCATCACCGGCGATATGGCAGCCGGCGCGAAAGCCGACGACACATCAGGAAACAAAGCGGTTTCCATGGCCCTCGGCGGTTTCGGGGGTGATGGCAACAAGTCCGGCGATGTCACCGTGACCAACAGCGGCACCATCGAGGTTTTTGGAAAAAGCGCTAACGGCATCTACGCTCAAAGCGTCGGTGGTGGCGGCGGCGACGGCGGCTTTGCCGAAACGCTTTCCCGTAACATTCTGACGAATCCCAAGTTCGACCTCAAGAAGTCGCTGATGAACATCGCCATGGGCGGCAACGGCGGCGACGGCGCGGACAGCGGCAACGTGCTCGTCACCCACACCGGTTCGATCACCTCCCACGGCGACAACTCCTACGGCATCTTCGCCCAATCCGTCGGCGGCGGTGGCGGAAATGCGGCGCATGAACTCACCAGTCCCGCATGGATGGCGGCCGACCTTGCCATCTCCGCCCTGCTCGGCGGACGCGACGGCTCCAAGGGCACTGCCGGAACCGTCACCATCAACACCACCGGCGACATCATCATGCTCGGCAAGAACAGCACCGCCCAGCTTGGCCAGTCCATCAACGGTGGTGGCGGCAATGTCGAACTCTTCCTCGACGTCAGCAAACACGCGGTCGCACTGGGTGACGATGGTTTCGAACTGCCCGACAACGGCGGCGACGTCGACAAGGTAAAGGCCTTCATCTCCTCCAAGATCGAGCTCGGGACCACGGCTATCAAAGACGCCGTCGGCAGCGCCATCGAGGCCTCGCACATCGGCGACTTGTATGCCTTTGGTGAAAAATCCATCGCCTCCCTCATGCAGTCTATCGGCGGCGGCGGCGGCAATGCGACGCAGGAAATCGTCGTCGATACGGAAGCCAACGTTGACCTCGAACTCGCATTGGGCGGATCAAACTCGACTAACAACAGCGGCGGAGACGTGAAACTCAACCGCACCGGCGATGTCGCCACCACTGGCGATCAATCCCTCGGCGTGGTCGCTCAGTCCATCGGCGGTGGCGGTGGCAATCTCTCGGTCAACGTTCAGAAGATCCCGGTTGTCAGTGCCGAGAGCTCCCTTCCTTTGGCCGCTTTCCGCGGTGCCCTGGCCATTCCGATCCTCCCCCCCCCAGCGGTCGTCGGCAACTCGACGCTCGGTGCTGACAACGGCACTGCTAGCAATGGTGGCCTTATGAACCTGACTAACGCCGGAAATGTCAGCACCACCGGTGCCCGCGCCTACGGCCTCATCTTCCAAAGCATTGGCGGCGGCGGCGGCAAGCTCGACCTCACCGGTCTGGATACCCTCAATATCGCCATCGGCGGCAAGAACGGCACCTCCGGAAACGGTGGCAATGTCACCTTATCCAACACCGGAACGATCGACACCGAGGGCACCCTCGCCCACGGCCTGATCATCCAGTCCATCGGCGGCGGCGGCGGCGCAGCTTTCACCGATCTCGATCCGGCTGACATCGCCATCACGCTCAACACCACCAACAGCGGCAACGGTGGGGCAATCGACGTGACCCAGACCGGCGATGTCACGGTCCGTGGAGATCGCTCCATCGGCATCCTCCTCCAGTCCCTCGGCGGCGGCGGCGGTGTGGTGGACGACATCTTCGCCAACACGGCCGGTGGTTCGGGAACCTCCGGACTCATCACCCTCGCCCTCAACGGCAGCGCCCGCGCCAGCGGTGAAGGTGGAGTCAGCGTCTTCGCCCAGTCCCATGGATCCAGCGGGCAAGGGGACATCTCCATCAATCTCGCCGCCGGCAAGTTCGTCTACTTCGGCCAGGATGGTACTGGCGTGAAATTCTCCGGCGGCGCGGCGAACCATTTCACCAACCAGGGCACCGTCATCGGAGCAGACGTGCTCACCGCTTGGAGCGTCACTGGCGAACAAGGTAACGAGCTCGTCGACAACAACGGCGACTTCTACGGCCAAGTCGATCTCGGCGCAGGCTCCAACAAGTTCGTCAACCACAGCGACGCCCTCGTCGTCCTCGGACCACAGTTCCTCCTTGGTGCTGCCGCCAACCAATTCATCAACGACGGCACCCTGCGGCCGGGCGATACGGGCTATGCGCAGCGCACGGAAATGACAGGCAGCTTCACCCAGTCGGCGACCGGTATCACCTACGCGGAACTGGATTTCGGCAGTGACTTACTGGATAACGTATCCATGACCGGAGCCGTCAAGCTCGCCGGGGAAATGGATGTGCGGCTGCTCAACCCGCAGCTGATTCCATCCGGTCACTTCCAGAAGGATCTCTTCCATGGCGACCTCGGCGTGACTGATGACGGCATGTTTCTAACCACCGCGCCGTCGGTCGTGATTACATACGACCTGCTTTACCCCACTGGCTTCGACGCCGTGCTCGATTACAACGTGGATTTCTCCCCGGACGGTCAGCTTGGAAGGAATCTCCGCGAGGTCGGCGATTACTTCAATCGCATCCAACACGTCGGCAGCTCTCCTGCTCTAGCAGATACGGTCATTAAGCTGATCTATGATCCAACCATTGAGGCCTATCGCGAATCGCTCTCACAGCTCGCTCCTGACTTCTATGGTGAGCACCAAGCCGAGCTGCTCCGCGGCACCCAGCGTTTCGACGAGTTGATGGTGGAAGGCGGCGATGTGCAGTTCTTGGATCAAGGCAAGCTGATCTGGTTCAACTACGAGACGCAAGAGACCACGCATGAAGCTTACAGCGATTACAAAACGGTCAGTCATGAGTCAGAAAGTGCGGCCGTAGGTATTCAGAAATCCTTCAAGGATGGCTGGATCGCCGGCTTGGGACTCTCTTTTGAAAATAATACTGCCAACGGTTATGAAGGACGCTGGACATCCACTGGCGATACCACCCATCTCGGTGCCGTCGTTAAGCGGCAGTTTGGAGCCACTGAAATCACTGGGACCTTGTCCTACAGTTGGAATGAGACGGATTCCCAGCGTGTCGGCCAGGTTGCTACGCCGTATGAGTCCCGGATCAGCAGGGATCTTGAAGCTTGCTCCGCAATGATCCGGGTGTCCCATCAGTTCGATTTTGACCAGTCCTATTGCAGACCGATGCTCGACCTCGGAGTTTCCCGATTGATGGCTCAATCCGCCACCGAAACCGGGGCCGGCCCTATCAGTCTGGCACTCAGAGACTACGATGAGGTTCATGCGTGGATTCGTCCCGGAGTGAGGTTCGGAAATCTGTATACCTTTCACTCCGGCTTGAAATTGAATCTTCACGTCGATCTCGGCCTTCAATACTACCTGACAGGTCAGAATACCGATGCCGTTGCCGGCTTCGTCGGAGCCCCCGCCGGGGTTGCTCCGATGCATGATCCCATTGACTTGGGATCCTACGCCTACGGGACAGTGGGAGTCGATCTGATCACCCGCAAGAACGTTACCATCGGAGTGGAATACAGCAAAAACTGGGATCGGGAGTACGATCTGGATCGCTGGAGCCTCAAAGTGAGCTCTGCCTTCTGATCTCCCCGCCGCACGCACCCTTCCCGCAAGGGGAGGGGATTGCTGCAGGCTTTGGATCTCTCACTTCGCGTCCTTTTCAGGAGGGATCTCGCGCGTGAGGGCTTGGGGCAGCAGCACCAGATTGTGCTCCTTTTGTCCGGCAGGAAGGAGCACCACGGGGGCCGAGGACAGGTTGTCCTCCTCAAGTTTTCGTATTAGGTCGATCGTCGCGCGGGTGCCGAGCCCTGCGTAAAGCACGAGTGAAAAGCGGTGGTTCAGCGGGTTCTCCGCAGCGATCAGCACCGAGGTCTCCGGATTGGCATAAGCGGTTCCGCGAATCGAAAACGAATGGGCGCTGAACGTGACCGGGATTTGATCACGGAAGCGGGCGGCCACGGTGTTGGTCCCCGGATGACCCAACACGACCAAGTGGTGATTTCGCAACTCGTCCTCCGTCGCCTCGGTATCCGCCTTCACGGGTACGGTGATGTTGTGCTCCCGCCGCCGCAGTCCTTGTTGCAACATCAAGGCCCCCTCACGGTTCGCATCCACTTCATCGAGCGTGCCATACAAGATCAGGGTGTGTTCCAAATCATCGTCGAAGCTGAGCGCCGTGAAAGGAACCCCGTTTCCGCACGACGACTTCCGGTATTTGTCCACCATCACCCGCCGCGGGGCGGACTCCGAGATCATCTCTATCACCGCTTGAGATTTTTCTAACGAAGCAATGGCGGTGATCTCGCCCTCATCGGTTTCCACCGTCACGCCCACGGCCAGCGGTGCGCCTGACTCGTTGCGGCGAACGGCTGCGGTCGTGCGCCAGTGCTTGCCCTCGCGGTGGCTTGCGACCTCGCCGAGTTCGAGAATCGGCAAGCCGGTGTGGTTGAGCCATGCATCGAAAAACGCTGCCCAACTGCGGCCGGTTCCCGCTTCCATGAATTCCTCGAACTGGTGTGAGCTGACGGACTTGCCACCGTTTTGACGTCCGAATTCCTCCATCAGTGCGTCAAATTTGTCCGCGCCGATCAAGCCCCGCAGGCTGTTGAGTAACAAGACGCCCTTGCCGAGGGCGACCTCGCTCCATGATGGTTGGCGATAGCTTGCCTGGATTCTTGAAAGCGGCATTTCCTCACAGTTCCGGGCACCCTGCTCATAGATACTGCGGTAGTAGAAAAGCTCGGTCGCCACGTCATCGATGCCGCGCTGGCTGATGCCTGATGTGAGTGCGAGCCTGGTGAAATATTTCTCCCGAGTGGCGAGTCCGCGATAGGATGCGAAGCTGTTGGTTAGCCAGATATCGCCATCACCCGCCGGCACCAAAGTGCCATGCCAAAGCGGCTCCAGCGGCGGCTCGGCGGCCGCTTCTGTCACTCCGGGAAATCCGCCCTTCACCGGATCATGCAGGTCAGCCGCTTGTGCCGGTGGTTCTGCTGTCGGTGCCGCGGCATGTAGAATCGTCCAGGGATTGACGACCAGTGCGCGGATTTCCGGAAAGCGCTGGCGCTCGCCGAACGAGGGCAGGCGTAGGACTCCCACGGGAGGACCGAAACATCCCCAGCTCTGCAATTTCAAACCGAGATCCGTCGTGGTGTAGACAGCATCAACCGCGTGAGCGGTCACCAGCGTGGGGGTGGTGACTGCCATCCGCGCGAAGTCCAAGTCGATCCTGCCCTTGTTTTGCTCGTAAAGCTGTAGCCAGATGCTATCTCGTTTGGTCGGTAAATCCGCTGCGACCGCCGTAGGGGAGCCCTTCAGCGAGGCCACGCTCTCCAAACGCACCGCCCGGTCTTTAGCATTATTGCAGCTCCAGTAGAAGCCTTCTGCTCCGTCGATCCATTGGTTCTCGCTGCTTCGGAATAATTTGTGCTGATGGGTTCCTAACACGAGTAGCGCAATTTCGTTCCGCTTCAGATCGGCCAGCACCCACTCAGCGGAGCCTAGCCCGTTCTCTGCCTCGGTCATGATAGAGACGGCTTGATCCAGGCTCTCGGCGTATTGGGTCACCTGCCGGACTCGGGATGCCAGGGGCGTTCCGCTCGAATCGTAAGACGTTTGTGAAATGTTGGTTTCCGCCATGGCGATGCCGGTATCGCTGATGGAATAATCCATGCTGCTGTAGATCCCGCCCGGCACGGTCTGCATGACGAAGTGGTGGCCTGATGCCGGCTTGAGATCCAGCCAGATATTGAAATAACAGGCGGGTCGGAGATCGTCCGTCGTGATGTGTCCGAAGACGATTTTGCCGTCGCGGGTGGCCGCACCGTTGGCGGCGAAGGCGCAACAATGCTCGCCCCGCGGTCTCACCTGTTGGAGCTGCGGCTTGGGTGCCTCCGCCGGGTGAGGAGGATCGAGTCCGGTCGGAGTGGCGGCCATGGCGATATCGATCGACTCCATTTCGGTTGCCGTGTTGATCGCAACGATATCGGTTAAGTCGACGGGATGCCCTGAGAATTGTGCTCCTGCCGCAGCCGCCCCGTCGGCAATTCCTTGCATTTCCTGAAGCTGTTCCTGGGTGAAGTGCCGGGTAAACATCGCATTCGCGATCGAGCGTGTCAGCCGCCAGGCTTCTTCCGCGGATTCGGGCTTGGTATCGGTGGCGATGGCACGGATGAAGCCTGCAATTTCCGGGGCCAGCAGACGTCCGTGTTGCACGCCGCGCTCGTAAGCTCCTCCCTCGATATGCACGACCGTCCATCCGGCCTGTGGGTAGCGATATCCTGCGGCGAAGCGCTGCACGGTTGCCGGGTCAGGTTGGAAATCCACCGCGTGGGCCGCTGTCGGTCCCAGCCACAGCACTACCTGAATTCCGGCGAAACGGAATAAATTTTTGGAAAATCTCATCACGCAACGCTGGTTAGCCGCAGGCATGCGGAGTTGCAATCACGAGGATGAACCCGACAGCATCGGCGCCGCCGTCCCCGGGTGATCCAGCGCCGCGCGGTGCCCGTATTGCATCCACCGGTAAGCGACGATCCAACTCAGCCCGATGACCGGAAGCGCGAAAAACTGGCCGACGCATAAGGCCAGGCAACCGGCAATGGCGATGAGGATCCCGAGTAGCGCGAGTAGAAATAGATTCATCCGGTTGTTGGTCGTGATCGACGAGCTGTATTGAAATGATTCGATGATTCCCAAATCCCGATCCACCATGGCGGTGAGAAATTGCCCGTATCTCATTGCGAGGTAAATCCCGGGGACGATCAGCAAAAGCAAGCCGATCGCCACCATCACCCCATAGAGAATCGTCGCTCCAATCGCGGGTAACAGCTTCTTCCCTCCCTCAAACATCATTGCGATACTAAAGCCTTTCCCTGACACCACGTTCAGTCCGATGCGTGTAAGTCCCAGCGACAGGAAGATCGATAGGATCTGAGTGACGATGGTGTTGAGCGGGCTACCATTCGTCTGCGCGTGCCAATTGACGCCGGTTGATCCGTTTTCAAAAGTGGTCTGGTGGTGTCCCCAGCCGAGAGCGGCGTCCATCAGGCCGAGGATCAAGCCCGCGGCGATCGAGATTCCTACGTAAACAAGGCCGACGAGCAAGAGCATCCCGAAGTTCCGACAGGTCAGTTCGAAGCCGCGCTTCACGCAACCACCGACGTCGATGGGTTCGCTACCGGGCTCGATTTCTCCGAGCGCCACCGCCGCTGGGATCGGCGCGACAGCGGTCCAACTGCTGTCAGGTGTCGCATAAGGGTTTCCTGGATTCGCCACCGGGGGAGGGGGATTGGTCGGGGTGGCGAAAATCCCCGGGACTTGGCCTGCCGGGAGCCAGTCCTTGAACGTGGAGTTCCAGACGAGGTCCTTCAGCGGATCAAGCCCTCCGCCGCGCGCGATTTCGACAAGTTGCTCGAAGCCTAACGGGCCGTTTTGCTTGCCTCCTCGGGCGTAGTACCATTCGTTCATCAAGAGTGAGATTCTAGCAATCATTTCCGGGAAATGCAAGGTTTTGAAATTAGATTGAATAACGCAGGCTTCTGCGGCGTAGTTCTCGAACTATGAAAAAACTCATTTCGATGATCTCTGTCGTGGCGGCCCTGCTGGTCCCGCTTTCCGCCGCCGAGCCCGGGACCGAGGCGGGTTTCGTTCCCTTGTTCGACGGCAAGACGCTGGATGGATGGAAGGTCAACGAAGCGCAGGATGCTTTCTCGATCGAGGACGGAGCGATCAAGGCGAACGGCACTCGCACTCACCTTTTCTATGAGGGGAAGGTGAATGATGCCAAGTTCAAGGACTTTGAGCTGCGGCTCGATGTGATGGCTCGCAAGAACTCGAACGGCGGCGTGTTCATTCATACCGCTTTCCAAAAGGAAGGCTGGCCAAGCGGTTATGAAATCCAAGTCAACAATACCCAAGGCGATCCTCAGAAGTCCGGCGGCCTCTACAACACGGTGAAAAATCTCGTGCCCTTCGACGACGACACTTGGATGAAATATGTCATCATCGTGAAGGACGGAACCGTGACCGTGCGAGTGAACGACAAGGAGCTGGTGAACTACAAGACCGAGCCCGCCACTACCAAACTGCTGCCGGACGGTGGGACGATCGCCATTCAAGCCCATGACAAGGGCAGCACCACGCTTTACAAAAATATCCGGATCAAAGTCTCCAAGTAGTCCCGCTTTTGTGAAATGACGCTTGAAAGCTTGCCCCTGCGGGGTTGCATTCGGGCGTGAGCGACCTTTCTCAACGATCTTTGCACGATCTCAGTTTTTCTGAGCTGGTGGAGGTATTGGCGAAGGATGGCGTGATCCTCCATCATGCCAAAGTCCTCTGGCGGGCCGTTCATCGCGACGGAGAGCAGGATCTATCCACCCGCTCATTCCTGCCGCCGCTTAAGCGCTGGGTGGAGCAATCCGTCGGCCCGGGGAAGGCGTTCTTTCTCGAGGCCCCGGAAGTGGTCGATGAAATCCGCAGCACCGACGGGCTGACCCGGAAATTTCTCCTGCGGTTGCGCGACGGACAAACGATCGAGACAGTCCTCATGGGCTACGCCGGACGGCAGACGGTCTGCGTAAGTACGCAGGCGGGCTGCGCGATGGGTTGCGTGTTCTGCGCGACCGGGCAGATGGGCTTTGTCCGTCACCTGCGGCCCGGTGAAATCGTCGCCCAAGTGCTCCATGCACGGCGGATTTTGAAATCGATCGATCCCCGAAAGCGCCTGCGCAACATGGTGCTGATGGGGATGGGTGAGCCGCTGCACAATTACGACTCCGTGATGGTCGCCTTGGAAACCATTTCCGACGTCCGCGGCTCGGGCATCGGACCTACGAAAATCTCAATCAGCACGGTGGGTGTGGTTCCAAGCATCCTGCGGCTGGCATCGGAGCAGCGGCCCTATCGATTGGCCGTTAGTCTGCATGGCTCCACCGAAGAGGAGCGTGCGGCGCTGGTGCCGGCAAGCAAGCGCTGGTCGCTCGCGATGTTGATCGATGCCTGTCGCCAATATGGCGCGATCACCGGCAAGCGGATCTTTTACGAGTGGACTC
>JAYWDF010000720.1:0-4116 GCA_043779985.1 Akkermansiaceae bacterium
ATGGGCGCGCAAATCCTCTACGACCTCGGCGTCCGCAAGATGCGACTGCTCACCAACAACCCGAAGAAAGTCATCGGCCTGGAAGGCTACGGCTTGGAAATCGTCGAGCAGCTCCCCATCAGCCTGCCGTCGAATCCGCACAACGAGAAATACCTTGAGACTAAGCGCATCCGCATGGGGCACACGCTCTGAACGGCTCTGGCAAATCGGTTGCTGACAGCGAAGCGACCTTGTTCCCAGTTGCCTCCGAAGCCGGGTTGCGGAAACACAGTCAGCTCTGCCGGCGACGCAGTCCCAACAAGGCCGCGCCCAAGCCGACCAAACCCAAGCTGCTCGGTTCAGGAACCGCGGTAATAGCGACCGAGGGCACAGAGAGTGGATCGCCAGCCCAAACGTCGGGTCCGATGGTCTCGAAGCCGAATTGAACGTGACGTGCGGGATCCGCAATGGTGGCGAGACTGACGCTGAACACTCCCGCTGGTAGCACTGCGGTCGTAGCGACAAAGGACGAATAGTCCGGGGCGAAATCCTTGATGAACGCCACACTGGTCCAGCCGTGCCCGGCACCATCCACCGGGCCTGTCGCCAAAGTATTGCTCAACACCAGACCCGTGAAGGTCACAGTCGTCCCAGCCAGCAGACCTGTGAATTCCTGGTAAAAGCTTGCATCCATGATCTTGTTGCCAATTGCCCCTGGGCCGCCAGACGGTGTCTACCAAAATGGATCAGGATCCCCAATCGTATTGGCGCTCAATGACAAGACAGGACCGGCAAAAGTTGCCTTCAGGTCTGGCGTGCCCCAAGTGGAACCGAACACACCACCTCCAGCTCCAGCCATGCCATATCCCGGCCCGCCAGTGGCGAATACGTTCATGAAGCCTAGCCAGGTGGCTGCCGGATCGACAGTGTAGGTGACTGCGGCATTTGCGCTGACGGCTGCGCCGATGACGGCACACAGAGCGAGGGAATTGATGACGGCTTTCATAGTTTTTTGCGGTTTATTGCGGGGGGGCGGAATCGATTTTAAGGGCTCGCGGTTCTTTGCGATTTATACCTGCTCCCAGATTCAACATGGATGCCGCCCTCAAAATTTGATCCGTTAAGAAATTTGATGCGCATTACGTGAATACTTCTCGATGTATGACTAATCAAACCGAAAACCGGTTCCGCTGGCCACCTGGATTTGTAGGATTCGAAATGCGCTTACGGAGTCACTTGCTTAGTGGATAAAACATCTTCGTTGCGGGGTGGCAGGCTCCGGATCTCTAATGTCGCGGCCGGATGGCAAGAGGCGCGAGGAAGGTCGTCTCTGACAAACGCGCTTCTTTCCGACGCATCCGAAGGTGAACCAACGCGGCGACCAGCCCGGCATGCTTCATAGCATCTGCTTGCGGCCGCACTGACTTCTTTAAAGTCTTTGTTGCACTTTCCGCCCCTATCCCCAAACTTCCGGCATGGAGCTCGACCTTCTCGACGTTCAATTCGACCTTCGAAACATCAAACCCCGTGAGCTTGAAGAAGCTTTCGAGGATCCTTTTTCCGTTCGCTTTCAGCCCGACAACGAACGTTCCGACGGCGCCTCACGCTACTACGCGCTGGGCCGGACCGTCGCGGACCGCTATCTGTTCCTCTCCTTCTGGACGGACGGGAAAACCACCCGCGTCGTCGGCGCCCGTGAAATGGCCGAGTCCGAGCAGAAGTTTTACGATCGCAAATACGCGGAATTCCGCTAACCGCACCCTTCATCCCCATGACCGCAATCACCCGCTGGACCGATATCCCCGACTTTGCCGATGAGGCGGCCGAAGCCCGATTTTGGGAAACCCATGAGCTGGATGGCCGGTTGATGGCCGCCTCCGTCCACACGGCGGACTCGCGCGAGTCCACCACCATCACCCTCCGCTTCGATCCCAGGATGCTTTCCCGGATCAAGCGCATCGCCCGCGGCCGCTTCCTGAACTATCAGTCGATGATGAAGCAGTGGCTCGCCGAGCGGCTTGAGGACGAGATGCGCAAGCTCTGATCCATGCCACCGATTCCACGGAATCCGCGGTTCTGGCTGGGCGCGTTCCTGTGCTGGTTCGCCGTCTTGTGGACGCTTTCCTCGTTTTCCCTTCCCGGGAAATACGTTCCGCCGCTCTACCACTTCGACAAGGTCGAGCATTTCGGCTACTTCTACGGCGGCAGCGGCTTGCTCTGCGCCTACCTTTTCCGGCGCAATCCCGGGCAAGTCCGCTGGGGCCGCCTCATTGCCACCGCCATCCTCGTCATCGCCTTGGTCGGCTGGCTCGATGAATACCACCAGACCTTCACCCCCGGCCGCAGCGGAAATGATCCCTTCGACTGGCTGGCCGACGTGCTGGGTGCCACCGCGGGGGCTTTCACGTTCAAGAAGATTCATCCGCGCTTAAAGTAGGATTCATCTACAGCCCACCCGGAATGGGGGTTTCAACTTCCCAAGAGCCCGCAACTGCATTAAACGGTCCCCCTCATGAGCATGAATCAACTCGATCAATTGAAGCAGTTTACGACCGTCGTCGCCGATACCGGAGATTTCGAGTCGATGAAAACCTATCAACCACAGGACGCTACGACCAATCCCTCGCTGATCCTCCAGGCTGCCGCCAAGCCGGAATACCGCCACCTGGTCGAGCAAGCCGTGAGCGAAGTGAAGGCCACCGGCGTCACCGGCCCGGCCCTCACCGAAGCGATCCTCGACCGCATCCTGATCCTCTTCGGCCTGGAAATCCTCAAGATCGTCCCCGGCCGCGTCTCCACCGAGGTCGACGCCCGGCTCTCCTTCGACACCGCGGCGACCATCGCCAAGGCGCATCAACTCATCGCCGCCTACGAGGCAGAAGGCCATTCACGCGAGCGGATTCTTATTAAGATCGCCTCCACCTGGGAAGGCATCAAGGCCGCGGAAGCGCTCGCCAAGGAAGGGATTCATTGCAATCTAACACTACTCTTCTCCTTCGCCCAGGCCGTCGCTTGCGCCGAAGCCGGCGTGCGCCTCATTTCGCCCTTCGTCGGCCGCATCCTCGACTGGCACAAGGCCGCCACCGGCAAGGATTTCCAAGGCGACGAAGATCCGGGCGTCATCTCGGTCCGCTCGATTTATAACTACTACAAGAAATTCGGCTACAAGACCCAGGTCATGGGCGCCTCCTTCCGCAACAAGGGGGAAATCCTCGCGCTCGCCGGCTGCGATCTGCTCACCATCAGCCCCGGCCTGCTCGCCGAGCTGCAAGCCTCTGACGAGCGGATCACCCCGCGCCTCACCGCCGAGGAAGCCGCGGCCAGCAGCCACGAAAAAATCAGCCTCAATGAGAGCGATTTCCGCTTCCTGCTCAACGAAGACGCGATGGCCACCGAGAAAACCGCGCACGGCATCCGCGCCTTCTCGGCGGACATCGTGAAGCTGGAAAAGCTCATCGAAGGCATGATCTAACGATCGACTGCATTTTCAAAAAGCCACGGGCGTCATCCCGTGGCTTTTTTTGTTTTCGCCGCTGCGCCTCAAGCACCAGGCAGATTCGGCCGCTCGGGGGCTTCGGATAGATCTCCGTGGACGGCGCGGGTGATGATGTCGCGGGTGGCGTCGTTAAGGTAGTCGTGGAGCAGTTTCGAGAGTTCGAGAAACTCGGGCCAGAGCACTTGGTTGAGAAACGCGTGGGTGGTGCGCAGCATCACGGTGCTGTGGCGCTGGCGATATTTCCGGTAGGGACTGAGCCCGTGCCGGCGGGCAAGGGCGAGGAATAGCTGGCGCTTCCACGGGTCCGGCAGACTTAGCTGGAACTCGACGGGAGCTTCCGGCACGGCCGCGAGCTGGGCTTTGAGCCGCTCCAGCGCGCTGGCGGCGGCATTCATTTCTCCGGCGAATTCGCTGCCCGAGAACAAGGCTTCGACTTTACGGATCTTGGCGATGATTTCCTCGCGGGTCATAGGGACATAGGTCCGGCGGGTCTTATCCGCCTTATGAATCCAAAGGTGAAAGCAGATGGGACAGGGTTTCCGCGTCGATCTTGAGCTTGCTGGTCTCGTCGGATAGAAGCGCTTCGACAAGAGCGGATTTGTGCTTCTGAAGGTCGAGGATGCGGTCCTCGATGGTGCCGC
>JAYWDF010000721.1:0-4110 GCA_043779985.1 Akkermansiaceae bacterium
GCTTCAATCTCCTGCAGTTCTTCCAGTGACTGGGTATGCGCCAGAGTCGCCAAGCCGAAATCCACGATCTTCATCTGGAATTTCCCCGACGGGAGCCAGGTGAGCATCAAATTGGATGGCTTGATGTCGCTGTGAATCAAGCCGAGCTCCTGCGCGGCGATCAGCGCTTCCTGGGTTTGAAGGGCGAGTTCGCGAAAGTCAGCCCAAGTGAGCGGCGCCCGCTCGATGAGCTCGTCGAGTGTCTTGCCGCTGATCAATTCCATCACCACATACGGGCCGTCCTCGTCCGAGCCAACGTCGTAAACGGTTACGATATGAGGGTGTTGCAGCGAGGCGAGCGCCCCGGCCTCCTTGATAAGCTGGCGGGTGGACTCTGCCTGAAGTTCTGGATCATCGTTGGTGACCGAGATGCGTTTGATCGCAACTTCGCGGTTCATCCGGGTGTCATATCCTCGATAGACCGCACCCAAGCCCCCTTGGCCGATTTTTCCGCGGATTTCGTAACGTTCTTCCATGATTCGAGGTGCTGGAGATTGTAAAATATTGCCCGGGGCGGCAATAACGAAAAGTAACTATCAGGTGGAGGGCGTGACGGGGGCGGCGATCGGTGCCGGAAATCGCCCGGTTTCCGGATTTCCTGCGGGCATTCCGCCCCACCGATTTCAGGTTTTCCGCATTTCAGCTTTTACCTCGCCGCTGCTTCGTGCTTGCTTCCCGCCCTCATGAAAATCGTCGTCGCTTACTCCGGTGGTCTTGACACCTCCGTCCTCCTTCTCTGGCTCAAGGCTAAATACAATGCGGAAATCATCGCTTACTGCGCCGACGTCGGCCAAGGCGACGAGCTCGACGGTCTCGAAGCCAAAGCCCTCAGTACCGGCGCCTCCAAGTGCTTCATCGGCGATCTCAAGGAAGACTTCGCCGCCAACTACATTTTCCCCATGATCCAGGCCGGCGCCATCTATGAAGGCCGCTACCTCCTCGGAACCTCCATCGCCCGCCCCTGTATCACCCACGACATGATCAAGGTCGCCCTCGCCGAGGGGGCCGACGCCATCGCCCACGGAGCCACCGGCAAGGGCAACGACCAGGTCCGCTTCGAGCTCTCCGCCGCCGCCCTCGCGCCCAACGTCAAGTGCATCGCCCCGTGGCGCGACGCCGAGTTCCGCAAGGAATTCCCCGGCCGTGCCGAAATGATTGCCTACGCCGAGGCCAACAATATCCCGATCAAGGCCTCCATGAAGAAGCCCTACTCCATGGACCGCAACCTTCTCCACATCTCCTTCGAAGCCGGAGCCATGGAAGACCCGTGGTATGACGCCACCACCCCGGCCGATACCGACATGTATGTCCTCTCCGTTTCCCCTGAAGACGCCCCCGACAAAGCGGAATACATCGAAATCCTGTTCGAAAAGGGCAACGCCATCGGCCTCAAGCACGACAACCTCGACGCCCTCCTCTGTGAACTCACCGATGTCAAAACCACCGGCCAACAAGACGGCTACGCGCTCCTAACACCCTACGGCGTCATGCGCGTCCTCAACCTGCTAGGCGGACGCAACGGCATCGGCCGCGTCGATATCGTGGAAAACCGCTTCGTCGGCATGAAATCCCGCGGCATCTACGAAACCCCCGGCGGCACTATCCTGCTAGCCGCCCACCGCGACTTGGAAACCCTCGTCGTCGACCGCGAGTCCATGCACATCCGCGACAGCCTCATCCCGAAATACGCCCAGCTCGTTTATAACGGCTTCTGGTTCGCACCCGAGCG
The DNA here is from genome assembly GCA_043779985.1 of Akkermansiaceae bacterium. Taxonomy (GTDB): domain Bacteria; phylum Verrucomicrobiota; class Verrucomicrobiia; order Verrucomicrobiales; family Akkermansiaceae; genus Luteolibacter. The sequence continues at coordinate 1,769 of JAYWDF010000721.1, forward strand.
CGTCGCCATCCAAGCCCTCGTCACCGAGACGCAAAAAACCGTGACCGGTGAAGTCCGCATGAAACTCTACAAAGGCAACGTCATGCAAGCTGGTCGCCGCAGCCCGTTCAGCATGTATTCCGAAGCCGTCGCCACCATGGAAGGCGGCCAGGAAGAAGCCTATAACCAGGACGACGCCACCGGCTTCATCGCCCTCAACGCCCTCCGCCTCAAAGCCACCGCCCGCCAGGGCAAATAAGGAGTAGGGGCGAGTGGTGCATCGTTGGGGCCGATATCGAACGAGTCCAGGCCACGGCGATCTTCCACTTCACAGCAAGGGTATCACGCGCCACAGCCCATGTTGGCCCCGGGGGGACCTTGGGATAGCCCGCTCCGGGGGGCTCTCCGCCATCCCTCCCGGAGTGAAGAATCCTGCTAACGGGGAGAACCCGTGAATGTGTTCCAACTCGCTTCTGTTTCTTCCGTCTGTGGGTCGCAAGTTTTCTTCATGACCACGTTGTCAGATCGGCTCTTCCGAGTTGTGGACCGCTCCGGCATTGATCCGGAGTGGGCCGCCGCCAGGCTCGTTCGGCGCGTATGGGAATACGGAGGTCGGGTTTATTGTTAGATTCTGGTCGCCCATGACGGCAAGCCGGTGCGGGAACTGGTCGGGAAGGCCCCGCTCGGGAAATAGGATCACCAATTGTTCCTGTTCTCGCCAGGCATTGGCGCTGTGGGCCAGCTCCCTTATTCAGTCCGCGTTTTTGACGACGATATCAAGATCTTCCCCATGGGCAATGTCCGGGCGATCAATCTATCACCCGTGCCGGTCCGCTTCCTGTTGTCCGGAGAAATCACTCCTCAGATTCCGCCCACGAAATACGCCAAGTTTCCACACTCGAAAAAGGTGAATGACCACAACACCTATCCCGTCGTCGTGGAATTTCTGAGTGCGAACGGCGAATGGATCAACGAACAATCGGTTTCATGGAAAGCGACCAACCGTCGTCGCGACATCGTCATGATCTCGGTGGACGCGCGTTTCAAGCAGCCGACGGTCCAGATGTTCTCGGATTTCCACCATGGATGGATCCCGCTCCGATCAAGTCCACCCCCTGAGGAGTTGAGTGTTGATCCATTCGCCTGATATCCTACCCTATACCCACCATGAAGCATATTCTGTTTGGAGTCCTGTTGTTCGCGACGTCGGCCACTCCCGCATTCGCGGAGCCCAGTCGTAAAGTGCAATTCAGAACCCTCTGCATCACACAACTCGAGGGACTTGAGAAGGTTCACATTCCGGCGGGAAAGGGCGCATCCAAAAATCAAGAGGTTGCCTTGTACACGGACATTTCTCGCCCCATCGAAGGAGTCTTTACGTCGAATGAGGCGGTCTTCTACACGCTGAAGCCCGACCCTCAAGGTAAGCCGATGCGGGTAGCGGTGGGCAAAACCGCCTTGGGCAAGTCCGCTCGCCAATTGTTCGTGTTCGCGCCTGGCAGCGGCGAAGGTGATGGCAAGTTGACCTATCATGTCCTTGCGTATGACGACGACGAGAAATCCTTTCCGTTGGGATCCATCCGGGCGATCAACTTGTCTTCGGAACCTGTCAGATTCGTGATGGCGGGGACCCCAATCCCGCCCATTCTGCCAGGTCAGTCCACTCAGTTTCCGCATGCGAAAGAGGTGAATGAATACAACATGTATCCCGTAACCGTGGAATTCCAAAGCGTCAGTGGGGAATGGGTGAAAGGACAAGCCGCCAGCTGGAAGGCCAGCGACCGCTCGCGCGAAGTGGTGGTCACCTCGGGGGACACCAAGACCCAGTCGCAGGCGGTGAAAATCTTCGGCGACTTTCCACCGTGGTTAGAAAAATCAAAGAAGTAGAAGCCGCGCCGCCCGGTGCTGGGCGATGTGTGCCTTTCTTCCTGGGTACTATTTTTTCTCAATCACGCAGTCTATCAATTTCACCTCGGCCTCAATGATCGTATCCGCCTTGGTGATGCACTTGAACGACGAGTTGAGGATACGCACTCCGCTGATTTCAGCGCCCGCGAAGCCCCGCAAGTCCAGGACGCGCTTCGCATTGGCAACGGTCATGTTTTCGATGACGAGGTTGCGCACGACCGGCTTGTGCGGTCCATTCGCCCCCTCTTCGTAAACGAAATCAATCTGCAAGGCGGCGTCCCTGACCGTGCCGACCGTGACATTACGGACGAAGATATTCTCGACCACGCCCCCCCTGACTGCATTGGACTTGAAGCGAATGGCCCGATCAAGATTCGGACTGTCCATCACGCAATCCTCGACGAACACATTCCTGCAGCCTCCTGAAATCTCGCTGCCGATGGTCACGCCGCCGT
>JAYWDF010000722.1:0-4091 GCA_043779985.1 Akkermansiaceae bacterium
GGCCGAGATCACCTCCGGCGATCGGACGACAAAGAGCGAGGCTTACACGCCGTGACAATTTCACACTCGCTCACGACGAAGGCCCTTGGGGCAGTTCATTGTTCCGGTAGGCATCAATCAGCGACTCCAAATGGGAGATCGCGCAGCGGAGATCCCGACCGCGCTGACTGTCTGCCACGCGTTTCGGCGTGACCCACTCCCGAACGACGGTGATGCTCGGAATGATATCCGCGCCATGCTCAACGGCGGCTTCGACCGATTCGAAATGATGATGCCGCGCGAGGAAGGTGCGGTGCGGTTCGAGCACCAGGGTGTAGCCATGGTCGCCATAAGCTTCGGAAAACGCGCCGTCGATGGTGATTGCCTTACCGCTTCGCTTCATCGGCGACTCGCCATTTTCCACCTTCACGGGAACATGGCCATTGACGATCAAGCCGTGCTCCGGATCGACCCCGAATTCAGTCAGGATTTTCTCACAGAACCATACTTCATGAATGAGCGAGAAATACGGATTCTTGATTTCATGATGGGGACGCTCGTCCGCGATCAAATCCCGCTCCAAGGTGGCGATGCGATCCTTGCCGAACAACGGTGAGTTCGGACCGCTCCACAAATACCATAGCAGATCCAGATCATTGCGTGCCGGAACCCCGTCCATCAGGCGATAGACCACCCGTTCGATAGCCTCGAACATCGGCCGACCGCAATGGGCCTGCCCATCAATGATCATAGATAGAAATTCGCCGGTCTCGTCGACCGGCATGCAACCGTGGAATATCAGCTGTTCCTCCCGGGCGAGAGCCATCGAGCCGTTACGAACCATCCAACGCATTTGCTTCCACAGCTTCTGACTGGCCATGAATGATGATTTCAGGCGGTTCAGGCAGGCCCGCTCCGCCCCGCTCAACTCGTAAGGATCCGCCGGGTCGATCGTCGGAAAATGATTATCTTTGAGCAGATAGGTGACGCCGTCCACCTCGACGGTTCCGGCCGCATGGTCGATGCGGTGGAGCAGCAGGCGGTTCTGCATTCCCCATTCCGGATGATGGGCGATGAGCTGTCCCTCCAGTTTCCACTGCATGATCGCAATGGCCTTTTGCATGCGCGCCATCGAAGCACGTTCGCGCAGGCCTGCTCCTTTCGGCATGAAGCTTTCCGCCGGATCATCCTGATAGACCTCGCGCGCCATGGCGTCCAGCGAGACCACCGGGATGCCATAGCCCTCCTCCAACTGGAGCAAGCGCCGGTAACGGATTGATACCCGCAGGACATGGCAAATAAGCGCTTCGTGGCCCAGGCAGGCTCCCAACCACGCGACGTCGTGGTTGCCCCAGACGAAGGAGACGTTCGGTTGCTGCATCAGATAGTCCACCACCCGGTCTCCACGCGGACCGCGGTCCCAGCAGTCGCCGGCGATGATCAGCTCGTCGATCGCAAGGTTCCTGATGAGCCTGCATGTGAGATGGATCAGGTGCAGGACCCGCTTGCGCCGCACCAGGGTATCGACGATTGCCTCGATGTAGGCGCGTTCCCGCTCTGTGGATGGCTCGTGAAGGATCTCGCCGAGCAATTCACGGTATTCTGCGGGGAAAAGCCGTGTGGCATACTTGAGACTGTGACGGGCGGCCAGCACCCGCACCACGTCGAAGAGCCCTTGGAGCGTGCGCATCGAGTAGATTTTCTGCTCGTCCTCGTCACGCAGGGTTTTCTCCAGACTGCCGACGACCTCGGCCGGATAGAAAACCAGCTTGAGAAACTCATCAAACTGGTCCGCCGGCATCTTCTCTTTGAGCAAGCGCTCGACCAGCGGGCGCAAGGTGCCGGAGGCGTTGTTGATCACATGCCGCAGCTTTTTGTCCTCGCCGTGAATGTCGCTGATCACGTGGATCGTTCCCTTGGGAAGCGTCAACTCGGCGGCAAACCGGGCAATCTCGGCAATCGCGCAATCAATATTTGGGATCTCGCGAGACAGCGGCAGCAACGCAGACGGGGTGGAATCGTGCATTTTCATGGGTTAACCGTTTGAAGCGTGTCGATTCAGACAGAACAACGGCCCCACGGCCAACGTTTTGTTGCCACACGAATCAAGGGTCCCCCTCAACGCCTCATGCGCAGACGAGATCAATTCGCCACCAGCTTGGCGGCGGCCTGGCGCTGGAGCATTTGGTCCGCCATCACGCCTAGCAGGACGACCGTACCCATGACGGCGAAGTTCAGCGAGCTTGGGATTCCCAGCAGGTTTACGAGGTTTTGCAGGACCTGCAAAAGAGCGGTGCCGATGATGATGCCGATGATCGATCCTTCACCACCGCGCAGGCTGCAGCCTCCGAGCACGGCCGCGGCGATCGCATAGAGTTCGTAGGAATTACCGTAGTTCGAAGGGGAAACGGAGTTGGTGTAAAACGCGAGCATGATGCCGGAAACTCCGGTGAGCAGGCCGGCGATCACGTAGGCACCGGTGATCACCCTCCGCGTGTTGATGCCGGAAAAACGAGCGGCTTCCTCGTTGCGGCCGACGGCCAGCAAATAGCGGCCGTAAATGGAGCGGTGCAACAAGACCCACATGATCAAGCCGATGACTACCAGCACCACGAATGGCATCGGGACTCCGAGCAGTTTGCCGCTGGCGATGCTGCGCAGCGTTTCGAATCCTTCCCCGCCGCCGAAGCCCAAGGTGCTGTCATTGGCAATGAAGCGGGCGGCTCCGCGATAGATCATCAGTCCGCACAAGGTGACGATGAAGGGCTGCATTTTCATGCGCGTGATCAGGGCACCATGCACCCAACCGAGCGCCATCGGAATGGCGAGCACCAGCAGCGCGGCGATCGGCCATGATACGTGCCACTTGGTCAAAGCCATCGGCAACAGAACGCCGCAGAGCGCGAACATCGAGCCGACGGATAGATCGATGCCGCCCGTGATGATCACGAGTCCAAGGCCGATGCTGAACACGCCGAACAGACCGATCAAATTGGCCATGTTCGTCAGGTTCGTCTGCGAGATGAAGCGTGGGTTGATCGAGGTGGTAACCACACAGAGGACGACGAGGAGGGAGAAGATCCCGAGTTCTTTTTTCATGGGTAAATTTGGAAATTAGGAGGCGTAGGCGGGCTTACTCACAGGCACCGGGCGGCCCACGGCGAGTTGCATCACGTTTTTCTCATTGCAGTCCTCGCGGTCGAGGACGCCGGTGATGTGGCCTTCATGCATGACCGCCACGCGGTCGCTGACGTGGAGAACTTCCTCCATGTCGCTGCTGATCATCAGGATCACCGCGCCATCCGCGGCGAGATTGCGCATGAGTTTGTAAATTTCCGCCTTCGCGCCGACGTCGATGCCGCGCGTGGGTTCATCGAGGATCAGGACTTTAGGCCCCATGGCGAGCCACTTGCCGATGACGACCTTCTGCTGGTTTCCGCCGCTCAAGTTGCGCACCAGCGTTTCGGCGTGCGGAGTCTTCACCTTGAGTGAGGAAATCTGTTCGTTAGCAATCTTCGTCTCGCGGTTTTTATGGATGAGTCCAGCGGTGGAATAACTGCACAACGAGGGCAGCGTGGTGTTTTCACGCACAGACATGCCAACGACCAGCCCTTCCTCGCGGCGGTTTTCGGGAACGAGGAAAATACCGTGGCCGATCGCATCGCTGGCCTTGCGGATGACGAGCGAATCCTTGCCCAGACTGACGTCCGCGCAGCCATTCGGATCGAGACCACACATGGCTTTGACAATCTCGGAACGGCCGGCGCCGACGAGTCCGGCGAAGCCGAGGATCTCACCGCGAGCAGCATCGAAGGAAACTTGCTGCTGCGGAAAACGGCCGGAGCGGGCGTTGCGCACCTTGAGGAAGCCCGGCGTCACCACCGCTCCGGACGGAGTATAGGCGCACTTGATTTCACGACCCACCATTTTACTAACAATGCTGTCGTGGCTGATCTCCGCGCGACTCAGGCCTCCGGCGTTCTTGCCGTCACGCAGGACCTCAACACGGTCCGCACAGCGATCCACTTCACCGAGACGGTGGGAAATGTAAATGATGCTGACGCCCTGCTTGCGGAGCTCGGCAATGAGTTCGAGCAGCCGGTCGGTTTCTG
>JAYWDF010000723.1:0-4085 GCA_043779985.1 Akkermansiaceae bacterium
TGCGCGGGGTGGGTGTAGAGCAGACGGACCCAGAAATCGCCTTCGATCTTGTTGATCTCGCGGAGCAGGGTGGAGAGCGATTCGCCGCGGGTGGAATCGACCGGCGAGCTCGGCGTCGGGCGTTTCCCTTCCCAGTTGTCCATGCCGAAGTAGGTGGTGTCCTGCGAGATGAGATTGATTTCCTTCACGCCGGATGCGACCAGCGCCTGGACTTCTCTAACGACGGAGTCCTGGGTCCGCGAGCGGTGCATGCCGCGGATGGTTGGGATGATGCAGAAGGTGCAGGTGTGGTTGCAGCCCTCGGCGATTTTCACATAGGCGAAATGGTCGGGCGTAAGGCGCATCCGCGGCGTGGACCAGTCCGGGACGTATTGGGGCTTGAGCGTGACGAAATCTCGCGGGTCCTCGGTGGCGGACGGGCCTTCGGTCTTCTGGACTTCGGCGTCGTTTTTCTTTCCTAGCAGATTCTCGATGATCGGCGCGACCTTGGTGATCTGGTCGAGGCCGATGAAGGCGTCCACTTCCGGCATGATGCCGGGGAGGTCCTTGGCGAAACGTTGGGATAGACAACCGGCGACGATGATTTTCTGACGCACGCGGTCGGGGTCTTCCGAGCGGTCCTTCACCGCGCCGAAGATGGCGTCGATGGATTCCTGCTTGGCCATGTCGATGAACGAGCAGGTGTTGATGATGAGGACATCGGCCAGCTCGGGATCGGGCGTGAGCGACATGCCGGCTTGGGCGAGGTGGCCGATCATGACTTCCGAGTCGATGAGGTTTTTGGCGCAGCCGAGTGAGATGAGACCAACTGTTGTCATAAATTCTGAAATGCTGAAAAACTGAAACGCTGAGATAAGAGAAAGAGGCGTGCGAAGCAATTTCAGCTTCTCAGCATTTCAGTTTCCCCGCTTTTACTTAATACTGCGGCGGGAGGATGAGTTCGTCGCCGACCTGCGGCTTGACTTGGCCGAAGCCGGGAAGCGGATTGGCGATCGCGCCCTCGGCGGTCACGTCGGAAACCTTAAGCTGACCGAGGATGCCGGTCTTGCGGCGGATCGCCACAGTCACGCCGACTTGGACTTGATCGACCATGATGACATCGAAGGTGACAAATCCGCCGGACTGCGGGTCCTCGACGAATTCTTTGACGCGTCCGACGAGGAGAGCCTCGCTGATCATGCGGGCACGGCGGAGTTCGGTGTCGCCGGCTTCCAGTTTCCGGGTTTCAAGCAGACCCTCTTCGTCCTGGGCGACTTTCTTGTCACGCGCTTCGGTGCTTTTCTGAAGTTCCATTTCCTCAAGCGCCTGCTGCTTTTGCGCGAGTTGGGCCTTCATCGCCTCGAGCTCGGCGCTGGAGGATGTCGGCATTTGGGCGGACTCGCTGTGGAGCTGCTGCAATTGTTTCTCAAGCTTGAGCTTATCCTGCTCGGCGCGGAGTTCTTTGATTTGCTTCTCGAGGCGGGCGAGCTCGTCCGGGGGGGCGTTTTTCACCCCGGTGGTCATGCCCTGCCACGATACGGCGAGCGCACCGAGAAGAAGCGCGATGGTGGCGCCAAGAAGAAGTTTCATCGTGTCCATGGGCGGCACGTTGGACGCAGCCGCGGCGGATGTCAACGCGGGGTGACAACGCCGGATGAGACGGAATTCTTAAGCACCCACGCGTCGGCGGAAACGGGGTCGCGCTGCTTCCAAGCGTCCAACGTGCGCTTGTACATCTGGTTGCGCTGCTGCTCATCGCCGATCCGCGAGATCGCGCTGATGGCGGTGACCGGATCGCTGCCGAAGGAATGCCAGACGAAGTTTTGGACCACACGGTCGTTCACGTCGCTCGGATAGCGGTCCATCAAGGAAACGGCGGCCTTGGGATCTTCCACGGCGACACTGCTGATGACCCCGCGAAGTGCATTGGTGCGGGCCTCGCCAGCCGGAAGGGAGGTGAAAGAGCTCAGAGCGGCTTGCTCATCTTTCGCCGCCCAAGCGCTGTAGACATCATCCATGCGGCGCTTGGAAGCTTCGCCGGGATTCGCGAGGAGCCAGGAGGCTGTGCCTGCGGGGTCGGTGGTGGCAAGTTGTCCCGCGACGCGCATCATGGCGCCGTTTTTCAAGGACTCGTCGGCGATGGCGGCGATCCAGGAGCGGGTGGCGTCCGAGCCTTGTTGCAAAAGGTGGGGGAGGATGAAATCGAGGCCTTTTCCGCGTTCCTCGCTTTTCGGCATGCTCGCGAGAAGCTCGGTGGCACGGGCAGGATCGGACGCGGCGAGACCGCGGATGATGCCCGGTAGGTAGGGATTCGCCCCGTCGCCCTGGTGATTGCTTTGCGCCCAGCGGATGGCCGCTTCCGGGTCAGTCGCCGCCCACGAGGTGAGGATCGTTTCGGTGGCGAAGCCGTTGCGGGTGTTTTCCTTGGCGTAGGCGAGCGCGGACGTGGGATCCGCCTGGCCCCAAGCAGTCAGGAGCAGCGAATACTCGCCCATGCGCTCGTCGGTGAGACCGAGGCTGCGGAAATGCCCGACCGCCGCTTCGAAATCGCCAGGTCCGAGTTGGTCAATGAAAGCGAGTAAGGCCCGGCTGCGCTCCAGAGGATTTTCCCCGCGGATGATCGATTCGAGGCGGGCGAGGCGGTCTTTTGCGGTGGTTTTCTCCTCCCGCCCCGCCTTGAGGGTCCGGCCCGCGCTCCTGGAGCCGGCGGCCTCGCTCGAGGTATTTCTAGATGCCGAGCGGGATGCCCGGGTGTCCGCCGGGCTTTCCTGCCCGCTCCCCGTAGGTGCCGACGAGGAAATGCGGCCCGCCATGAAGCCTCCCGCTCCGATGAGGACAAGTGCAGCCGAAGCGGTGATAGGCGTGAGTTTCATAAATGCGACAGGTGATTGGAGGTTACAGCACCATAACGTGCCATGCTCGGAAATTTTTCCAAAAATCCGCGCACTTAGTTTCCCTAAAGCCTGCCCATCAACCGGCAAACGCATTCGCCGCGAGCCCTGTGACCCCAAGGCCGCGGATCACGAACAAGCGCCCCGCGTGCTCCTCGACCACCGACTTGTGGACGCCGGTGGTGACGTAGAGATCCGCTAGATCGGGCCCGCCGAAGGCGCAGGCGGTTGTTTCCAGACACGGCAACTCGACGCGCTGCAGCTCGGCGCCGCTTGCCGGATCGAAACACACCACACAGCCGCCGTGGCAAAACGCGATCCAGAGATGGCCCTCGGCATCGATCGTCATTCCATCCGGCGAGGAATCGAGATGCGCCGTCGAAACCACGCTGCGCATATTGCGCAAATGGCCGTCCTCGTAGTCGAACGCCAGCACTTCCTTGCGCGGCGTATCGATGTAAAAAACCGTCTGCCCGTCCGCGGACCAGATGATGCCATTGGAATTCGTCACCGGCCCGAAGGCCTCATGCAGCGTGAGATCCGGATCGAGCCGATACAGCCGGGCATCGCCGTTTTTCTTCACCAGACTGATGGTTCCGGCGAAAAACCGGCCGTCGGGCGAGCACTTGCCGTCGTTGAAGCGGTTGTCCGGTTTGTCCGGCTCCGGATCGGCGATGGCGGTGAGCCGGCCGGTTTCCTCATCGAGGAAAAACAAGCCGTCATCCCCGGCAATGACCAGCCCGCCGCTTTCCCGCGGGACCACGGTGCCCACGCGTTGGCCGACGTCCCACGAGCGCTCGTCGCCGGTGAGAGGATCATAGCGATGGACACGATGACCCTCGATATCCACGAAGTAGAGCGCCTCATGCCACCACACCGGGCCTTCGCCCCATTGACTGCGGATGGTATCGATTGGTTCGATGCTGATCATGAATCGGAGCCTAAAAGCGGTCCGGGATCCCTACCACCGTAAAATCATCGATCGCGGGCTTTCATTTCGTCTAACGTTCCGGCAGGATCCCCTCCATGCGCAGCGAGGCCTCCAGTGACGTCTTCAAGGTATGGCTTTACGCCGCAGCCTCGGTCTTGCTCGGCACCTGGTTCTCCCCGCTGCTCTACAATGCGGGAAAAGCCCTGGCGGAAGTCTCGTCCGCCAAGCAGACCAACGGCGCGCTGGAATGGCTGGCCGGACTCTGCCGAGCGGCGGATTTCACC
>JAYWDF010000724.1:0-4083 GCA_043779985.1 Akkermansiaceae bacterium
GGATCGACCGAAAATCATCCGCTCTGTCTGCAGGACGCACTCCAAATAGCGGAACTAACTTTTGGCAAGGGGTCTAAGTGAAGCTGCGCGCCGACAGATCCTTGCCGGTTTCACCCGCCTGCTCCCGATTTGTCGGGATTTCCATGAGGGGCGATGGGCAGGATCGAGGGGATCGCAGTCTTGGCGCTTCCAAAATCGGGGATTCACGCCTAGCTTCCCCGCATCGATGACGAAATTCGTTCTTCTCCTCACCTTCTTGTCCAGTTTCAGCGCTTGGGCGCAGGAAACGCCTGTGCCCGCGCCACCCGTTGCCGTGCCCGTCGAGGAACCCGCCATTCCGGACGATGGCGTCCGCGTTTCAGTCATCGGCTACCACGATCTCGCCGAAAATCTGCCTGAAACCGCGATGCGGATCCATACGTCGAAATTCCGCAAGCAAATGGAGGCCATCCGCCAGCTCGGCATCAAGGTGATCACCTTGGAAGAATTCTCCGCGTGGAAAAAAGGCGACATCAAAATTCCGGATAAATCCATCCTGATCACTTTCGACGACGGCTGGAAGTCGGTCTATACCGACGCATTCCCCATCCTCAAAGAGCTCGGATTCCCCTACACCATTTTTCTCTATAAGAACTATGTCGATGGCGGTGGCAAAGCGCTGACCTCCCCGATGATTCAGGAAATGATCAAAGCCGGCGGCGTCACCATCGGCAGCCACTCGGTGAGCCACCCCTACCCCCTCACCGTGAAAAGCTTTCGGAAAAAGGGACCGAGTGCCTACGACGCCTATCTTCGCAGGGAAATGGGCGAGTCAAAGGCGTTCCTCGAGTCCAAGTTCCCCCTGAAGGTCACTGGCTATGCCTATCCCGGCGGCTATTTCACCGATGAAATGTTCAAACTCGGCGACGAGTTCGGCTACAACTGCTTGTTCACCGTTCTTCCGGGAAAGGTCAAACGCTCGCTGCCTAACGAAAAACTGCCCCGCTACATCATCCTCGGGAACTACGACAAAACCTTCGAAGTCGCCACCACCTTCCGCGAAGGACAAAACGCCAGTGAAGCCGCCGGATCACTCGGCGGGCTAGCCCCCACAACTCCTTTTCCCGTGGCTCCGGAAGCCGGGGCCATCATCAATTCCCGGCTCCCGGAAATCTCCGCCGATCTATCGACAGTCGCAAACCTCGATCCCAAGACCCTCTCGATGAAAGTCTCCGGCTTCGGTGAAGTCCCCGCCAATTTCGCCGCAGAGACCAAGAAGTTCTCCTGGCAAGTCAACCGCCGCCTGCGTCAACCGAGTTGCCAAGTCGCCGTCACCTGGAAAGACACCGCCGGCAAGCCCCCCGAGTCCCCCCTCCGCTGGTCCTTCCAAGTCGACCTCGAATCCGCTTACCTCCCCGACGGGGAGTAAGCCTCGCGACATAGAAAACCTGCGGTCACGCAAGCTTGCCGCAGGTCTCACTTGCCAATAAGCCATCGTGATCGGGTCACTTCCGAGTGATCATCAGCGTCATGAACCACGGTGACCGGCTGCCTCCACACTGCCCCGCCAACGACCCACCGCATGACCGCTGCCATCCACATGCTAACCGTTGCTGCCACCGCCGCGTCCAGGGAACGTGCGGCCCCGGACCATCACCCAACCTTCCATCCGACCACTCCCGTCCCCCCGGACACGTTTCACCGAACCGCCCCCGTCCGTAGCACCCGTAGGGCTCGTCCAACAACAGATAAGTTCGGGGCTATCGGCCGAACCTATCTTTGGGGTTGGGTGTTCTTCTTATCTGAAAAGGTCGCTATGGCTGCCCGTTCTCTCAAAGAACAGATACTCTCCATCAATTCGATAGATTAGAATCCAGTCCGGTTCGATATGACAGTCTCTTGACCCTGACCCATTCCCACTCAGTGCGTGGTCACGATGAAGCTCCTCCAGCGCTTCGCTATTTGCTATGTCACTTACGACATCCTTGAGCTTACTCAGATCTTTGCCTCGCTTCTTAATCCTCTTGAAATCCTTTTTGAATTGGCTGATCTGAAAAATCGCATTCATGCATTCCAGCTCTCGAAAAGTTCTTCGGTAGAGTCAAATCGTTCCAGATTACGGCCATTCCGGGATTCCTCCAGTGCCTTTATCGTCACGTCATTCGGAATAGCTACATCGAACGGCAGTCCGTTCCGTAAGGTGATCTGCGTATAAAACATACGAATCGCCTCGGTCGGACTCAGACCCAAGCGTTGGAGTATTCCCTCGGCCTGCTCCTTGATCTCAGGCTGAATTCGACTGTGGACTGCTGCGGTCTTCATGATCGCAATGTGTTGCATGCGCAACACGTCGCCAAGAGATCTTTTTCACCCAACGTCAAAAGTGTGACACGGCGGAGATAGGACGTCCAGAGCGCAGCGACCTAGCGACGTTCTCTTGCCAGAACTTTAAAAGTGGTGGCACCGGCCAGCAAATGAAAGGAGAAGGATCATGAATTTGTGGTGCTTATGGCCGGTTGCTCACCCACGTCTTGTTTCAACCTAACGGATCAGACGAAGTCACCGCTATCGCGGAGACTTCGCAGCACCCTTTATTGTTCGGCTTTCTCCTGCAGTTCCTTACAATCGCATCAATCACCGTTTGTTGAAGATCAGCCGGTATATCGTGGCCCATACCATCAATCATCATAAGTTCGGATTCGTGAATACTTGAGGCCGTGTCTTCTCCGCAAGCGGGTGGAATCAGCGGGTCGCTCGCACCGTGAATGACCAAAGCGGGAGCAGAAATATCCGAGAGACGTGCCCGGTCGCGGCTAATCGCTCCAATCGCAGCGATTTGCCTCCCAACTCCACCAGGATCGTAAGCACGGCGTGCTTCAGCTAAGATCAATGCACTGTGTGCTTCTTCCTCGAAGGGATAGGCTGGACTGGAAATGCGACGCGCGAAGGCAAGACCGTGCGAGAGAAAACCTGCCTCATCCTCGAATGGATTGGGAGCCCGCTGCATCAGCAGCGCCATAACATCCGGGGCTGCAGACGGAAGATCAGGATTGCCCGTGCTGGACATGATGGAAACCAATGACGCAACCCGGTGCGGGTATTCGCTAGCTACCATCTGTGCAATCATGCCACCCATTGATCTGCCGACAAGATGTGCCCTCTCGATACCTAGAACATCAAGTAGCCCAACGGCGTCTGCGGCCATATCTCGAAGGGTGTATGGAACATCCGGTTGACGTCCCTCCGCAATGGCGGCCGATAAAGCTCCAAAGTCTGGCACGGGGCTTTCTGAAAAATGCGAGGAAAGTCCCGCGTCACGATTGTCGAAGCGAATCACATAAAAGCCGCGAGCGGCCAGAGAATCACAGAATGATACAGGCCATCGGATCATCTGTGTGCCTAGCCCCGAGATCAGCAGAATGGCCTCTCCTTGGTCTGATCCAATAGTATCGTAATTGATAACAATGCCGTTCGTCTCTACCTTCGTCATATTCTTGATTTCATTGCCGAACGTTTGATGTGCGCCCACCGGCGCGATTGAAAGGAAAATGAAATGAATTTGAAAAGCTTATGGACCGTTAGAATTCACGGCTTGTTGAACTAAGCCGCTGCGCGGCAGACTGCTAGGTGGGGTAGTCGTGTTTTGGGGCGAGATCGAGAGTTGGAGGGTTGCGGGATTGGCTGTCACAGTTGTGGGGCTTATGCAAAACAACGACAATACCAACTCCGACAACCAACCGAATCAAACCCCCAACCGCCGTCAGCGCCAAGCTAAAAGGCCAACCGCCAATCAGCCTGAAGAACGCACCACCGAGGCAGGCTACCAGAAGCTGCCGCCCAACTTCCGCCCCAAGGCCGGGCGGGCGCAGCGCGATCCCATCGACTACGACGTCCACCCGTATCCCTTCATGAAGCAGTTCGCGGAGTTCCTTGCGCTGCGTTTCGATACCTAGCGGACCCGCCATCGCCCCCGCCGTCTGGCAAAAAGACTGGAGCGTGGACATGAAGCCCTTCGGCACCGGCGAGAACGTCATCAAGTACCTCGGCAGATATGTCTGCCGCACCGCCATCGGCGACTCCCGCGTCGTTTCCGTTAGCGACACC
>JAYWDF010000725.1:0-4080 GCA_043779985.1 Akkermansiaceae bacterium
AGGGAAAGCGATAGGAGGCAGAGTGTGCTGATGACTGGGTTTATTTTCATGAATGGGTAATAGTAAGGAGGTTACTTCAAGCGAGCGTTTATCATTTCCGCGGCGAGGGCAAGACTGCTTCTTGCAAGGATTCCGGCGAGGACACGACACGAGGCTCTCCCTCGGAGAAAATCACCATCGCCGATCCGACTGGAATTGCATCCGTCGATTTCGCCGCCCGGCGCTGCACCGTCCGGAGGGGCAGTCGCTCGATGGCGAGTTTCAGCTCCTGGGAAATCCCCTCGCCAGCCACGACGGTCACGATGAAATGACGGGCCATCGTGGCTTGGAGCAAATCCGTGTGTAGCACCGGCCGGTCCACCGCATAGGTGGGCAGCGGGGTGGCCAGTGCGCTGAAATTTGCGACCAGGGGCCGCTTGCCTCCCGCAAGGCGGCACTCGGCCATGGAAATCAGGCCGGCTGTCGAGTCATCGAAGAGCATGACGAGGTCCGTGATCGGCAAATCAATGATCTTCGCTTCATCCGGACATTCCTTGAGAAACTCCGAGTCCGTGAACAGCTCGGCGGCGGTCGTGGCCAGATCTTCTGACCAATCGAGCCATTGTTGATCGGCGGTGATGACCGACACATCGACCGCGGCCTGCAAGCCCAGCCCGTAGAGGAACGCCCGACCTTCCCCGATCGACTTGGGGGCGTCTGCCGAGAAATTCCGCAACTTGCGGCCTGCCATGAATGCCGTTTGGCCCTTGGCCAGCAGAGCGACCGCTTTTTCACGATATTTCTCATCGCCCGTCACGCCGAAGGCCGCCGCATAGGCAGAGACCATCCGGAACGAGGTGCCGGCGTGGGAGCTGTCGTCGCGAGCCACGGGTCCAAGACGGGTGTTGCGGACTTTGAGGAGCATTTTCCGGGTGGTCTCGAAGCGTGCGGTGAAGGCCTCCACCGTCTGCGACTGCGCCACAGCGAGCTCGGCGATGGACTGGCCGATTCCAAGGCTGTTGCAGCGGAAATACTCACGGCGGGGATCCACTTCCGAAGGCAGATTTCCCAGCCCCTTCATGCCGGTGGCTTTAATCCACCATGCCGCCTCTTCCGGAGGCAACTCTTTTTCAATTTCCTCAACACTCCAGAGCCAGGCGGCGGGATTGGATTCGGCAGCCATGCCCACTGCGAACAAGCCCTCGGAAGTCATGAAGGATTTCTCGGCGAAAGCGATCAGCCCGAGCGCCTTGTCCAAGGCCTTGGCATTCCCGGTGGCCCGATAGGCATCGAGCAATGCCACCGCCGCACGCGCCTGCGACCCGCAGTCTCGATAGAACGCCGGCAAAGCCCAGGAATTCCCACGGCGTGAGGTGAACACCCCGCCATCGAGTGGATCAAACATCGCGCTGGGAAGCAAATCCACAAGCAGCTCCCGCGTCGTATCCAAGCAACGCGCGCGGACGTCGTCCGACAAGCCGGGGTGAACCGCCGCCGTGGCTAGCAGGTCGAGGGCTCCTGACGGGAAAAGTCCGCCGGCCTCATCGAAGCTGCGCGAATAGGGATCATAAAACGAATTCAACTGACGCAGGCTGCGGACCACATCCTCACCGGGTTGCGCGCTCATCATGTTGGCATTTTTGCGCTGGGCGATACGTCCGCGACGATTGACGTTATCGAGAGCGCTGTTTTTCATCACATAATCGGCATCATCGGCCCACATGCGCGACACCATCGAGTGGGATTGGAAGAACAACTCGCCCGTGTTTGCACCGGAACTGTTGACCGGGATCCAGGCGACGGGATTGCCCTCCGCAGTCATCCAGATGAACAAGGGCAACTGGAGCCCGCGTTTGATTTCGGCGCACAGATCCGCCGTGAGCAGGCCAACTTCGCGCGAAGCATCCCCATCGACCAGGATCGGCACATAAGCATCATTGATCGCGGCAACTACGGCAGGATCCTTGGCGAGATCCGCCAGCACATTTTGGAAGCCCGGCTGCTGTGGCATCGCCACGACTACGAACACCAGCCTCCGGGCGGATTTCGCCAACTGCAGTGTTTCCGGAGTCCATGGCTGCCAATGGATCGGCGAGCCGACCTGACTTTGATAGACCGCGCCTGGCAGCGAGCCGAGGCCATTCGATTTCAACTCGGTGCCCACCGTCACCGCGGTCGGACGGATCTCCTTACTCGCCGTTGCTTCTTTTCGGCACCCGCTCACCCCCAATAACAGTGTGCCCGTCAGCGTGGCTGTCGCAGCCCAGCCAGAGAAAATTCGAGAGTTCATAAGTAAATGGGGGAGGTGGCAAAACGCGAGTCATCCACCCCTTGGCAGACGCATCTTGAAGAAAAGACTTCCGATGTGGCAAGCCGAAGCTACGGTCACGCAACAATTCCCTAGCTTCGTGTGATCAGTATTGCCGTTTCCAGCCAAAAAGGAGGGGTGGGTAAAACCACCGTCTCGATCAATCTCGCCCATTCCTTCGCTCGCGCAGGGGTGAAAACCTTGCTTGTCGACGCGGATCCCCAAGGGTCCGTCGGGCTGTCTTTGACCCGCCAGTCTCGCCTCCTCGCCGGGTTTTACGACTACCTTGCCGATCCCGGGATCCCGCTCGAACGTCTAATCGTGCCCACCCGGCTCGACACCTTTTCACTCGTGGCCAGCGGCCAGGCCAGCGATTACGAAGCCGGCGGCGGCGGCATGGGTGCCCACCTCGCCCGTGTCCGGGCATTTCTCCGCGGCGCCTCCGCCCGTGGATTCGACCTTTGTTTGATCGATACCGCCGCCGGGCTCTTCGGCGTCACCGGTGATGTCATCGCCTCCAGCGATGCGATCATGATTCCCCAACAGGCCGAACCCTTGGGCATCCGCTCGGTTCCGAAGCTCCTCGAAGGCTTGAACCGCCTGCGCGTGATGAATCCCCGCCTCAGCGTGCTCGGCGTCTGCCTCACCATGGTGCAGAATGACCTCGCGGAAAGCACCGAGGCCGCCGCAGCCCTGCGCCAGTTGCTGCCACCGGAGATGGTTTTCCAAACCCAGATCCCCCGCGACGGACTATTCGTTCGCGCCAGCGCCCGCGGCCTGCCGATCGGCGTCTTGGAAGACGGGGCCGGCGCCCAAGTGGTTTTCGATTCCCTGCGTGCGGAAATTGAGGCAAAACTCGAACCAAACAGCGGCCACTACGTCGCTCGCGGCTGATGGACCCGATCTATCCATGGCTTGACCCCGTCGAAGTCCGTCGCCTCGCCGACCGGCTGATGAAACCGAACCGGGAACCCGCCGTGACCGCTGCCGATGCAGGCTTCGGCGAGAACTTCGTCGGCTATGCCACGGAACAAGCGCCACCAATCCTCCGCGAGGAACCCCCGGCCGCAGCCAAGGTGGTGGAGCCGAGGATCGAGCCCGTCGTGGCAACGCCGCCCTCGCTGCCCCCGCCGCTGCCGGAAAGCCCGACCAGCGCCCGCGGTCCATTTCTTGACCGGATCAAACGGTTTCGCGATTGGATGCACCACAATTTCGGCGCCACCGGCATCTTCATTCTCGACCGCGAAGGGTCGGTCATTTTCGACGAAAGCAGCCATGGCAGACTGCATTTCCTCGCGCGCAGCTTGGCCCTGGCCTCGCGGCGGCCTGGCGCGTCCGCTGGAAACGTCCATGTGAAAATCGGTGCCGGGGCGACCCTCGAAGTGATCCCGATCGAGACCGCCTACGGCTGTCTCGTGCTCGGTGCCGTCGTGTCCGAATCGCTGAGTCCCGCATCCGTCACCGCGGTGATGGACGCGCTCGCCCAAGTGGCCTCGCCTCCCCCGGAAGCCTGATGTTCGATAGAAGATAGGGACGGGATGACAAACCCTCTCCTTGTCATTTCTATCAAGCATCCACGACCTACTTGGTCTGCCGATTCTGCCGGGAAATGATCACGGTGGAAGCCACCCCGCAGCCGAGAATAATTCCCATGAGAATGATTCCACAATATTTCTGGGTGTCGATCTCATCATCCCGCTCCACATATTCCTGCACCGACTTGCCCGTCTTCGCCGTCATGAAAGGGATCGGCTTCTTCAGTGCATGGAAAACACCCCGCCGCTGCTGATCGC
>JAYWDF010000726.1:0-4080 GCA_043779985.1 Akkermansiaceae bacterium
GGTTCCTTTGATTGACTTCTATTGTAAAGTCTCTGCGGAAATTAGAAACCGGGCCGGCATAATGATAGTTAAAAGGATCATTAGGGAAAAACTGGGCCCAACGCCAGCGGATCGACTTGATTCTCCGATCCGACCATAGATTGGAAACAATGCGCGGCGATGAAAGCGTGGCATGGATGCCATAATCCCCGTTATTATACCACGAGCGCACAATCTCGGCCGCGCCCTCATAGCCGGCTCCGCCGATTACCTGATCGATTTGATGAAGTGGGCCTCGGAGATTGGGAGTTTCTTCCTCCCATGGGAGAGGCTTAACCACATCAGCCCAAATTTCCTCGATCGTAAGTGGGTCACTCATCTTTGTTTTGGTCTCAATCGTGATAACCTGAGTTCCGCTTCGCAGTTCAGCCCCATCTTTGAAGACCTTCCAAGACCTTGTCTTGGTCACCGTGGATGTGGTTTCCTTTTCTTCGGCGGTCGTCGTCGTTGTCGGCCCCGTGACGACCGTTACCTCGGGTTCCTCCGACCATCCGAGAGTCTCTCCCGTAGCGAGAGGGGTCGGGTGAGCCGCAGCGTATTGAGCATAAGTTTCGCCGACCGGATCTCCTTGTTTCTCCGCACCGCTTATCAAGACGTCGTCCTCCATGTAGGACTCTTCAAACGTATGTAATTGGTTGGCGGTTGAGGCGATCAGTGGGGAACCGGAGATGGAAAATTTCTCCGTGTAGGTTTTCGTGAAATAGCGCGACTTTTGATCGTCGCTGTCGCCAAATCCGTCGGCGATGATGGCTTCATGCCATTCATGAGTGATTTCGAAAACGGCGTTATAAAGCTGGCTGTCGGGTACGCCGTCTTCATCTTGATCGGTTCCATTGCCCGCAGGGTGATATCCGTAAGCAAGTGCTTGGTAGTCGTCAATACCATCGCCATCCGTATCGGCAAGATAACGTCCGGTACCCAGTCGGTCTTCTTCAGCAGCGGCCAGACCGTCGCCGTCCGAATCGGTATCTTTGATTTCAACTCTCCAGAAAACACTTTCGGGGACGCTTCCGTCCGGTTGGGTCAATGGCACACCTGTGCCTATTGGGACTCCATCTCCGAAACGTTCGTAATCGACGGGAAACCAGCTTCCAGGTTCAAGACTCAAGGAACCCCACAACTGATATGTTTTACCAGAAATGGTCGGCCAAGTGATAAGCATTGCCTCGGGCGTTTCTAGTTCGGTGGTCCCGCTTGGGAGGGTGGTGTAGACGGCTGGGACATGAGCTATTTCTACCTTCACAAACCCTGTCGGTGCGTTGGCGTTGAACGGGCTTGTTCCGGCCGTGGCCTCTTGGGAGTTTGTCCAGCCATCGCCGTCGGCGTCGGCGTTCGGATCGAACACAGGAGGCAACAGTGCGCCCCCGTTGAATTGCTTTTCCCAAATATCGGATAGTCCGTTGTCGTTGAAATCGACGATGGCGCTCGCGGATGTGGAAAGGAAGAGAGAGCAGAATGCTGCGGCCACAATTCCGAGGAGACTGCCTCGGCCACGTTTGATAGGAAGGCTCATCGTGCGGCTCCTTTCTTGCCAGTTTGGGAGCTGGATTCGATGCGCCAGTAATTGAGAACGATGTCTTTGGGCTGGGGCGGGTTGGCCTTAAGCTCGGCTGCGTGCAAACGTTGAGCGAGTTCGCGGCCTTCGTAGGCAGTTTTGAGGCGGTCGAGTTCGTTGTTGTAAAGGTCGTGGAGTGACTGGATGGAGGCGAGTGTTTGCGGGGTGGGATTTCCCGAAGCGATGACGAAGGTTGCCTTGCCCGGAGGCAAATCGGGAATCTGCGGCGCTTTGAACTGCCGGGCGAATTTCCGCTGCAAGGCATTGTTTCGCTCAAGATTCGTGACGCTCCAACTCATCATCAGGCTGGCAGCTTCTCCCGATGAACCGGCGAACGTCGACAGTCCCGAAAGAAACGCGAAATTGGCCGACGACCACACGGTGACCGGCTCGCCCTCCGCTTGGGGCCAGATCTGGACCAATGAGCGGGGCGGGGAATCATCCCAGTGGTAAACGGTTGCTCCCACGAGCAGGAATACCCGATTAGTTCTTCCCGCCCGGAATTTAGCGATGCGTTCTTGAACGAGCGGGTCGGTGAGGTCGATTAGATGCGCTTCTTCATCCGATGGAGGCAGCGCGATGGGAGCGATTCTTTGGATGGTAATCTCCCGACCGCCTTGTTGATGGGTTTTGGTTTCCACAACATCCTTGGCGGGGACGATGAACTTCGGCTTCGGAGGCTGTGCCGGCGGAGGTGTGCCGTCGGGAATGTCACCGATGACGCGGGCGGTGGTAGCGTCAGGCTCGGGGAGAATCCGCTCTTCTTCGGCAATGCCGAGCGAGGAACAGGAGGTGATGGCTAGAATGAGGAAGCGTAGGGATGGTTTCATGAGGAAGGAGGATCAATGTCCTTCCTGGTGGACGGGGAGTTAGAAAGCTGGCAATAGTCAGCTGCAACGGCCTTTAGCCGTTCCCCGAAGGTGGCGGCCTGGACATGCGCCGCCGCCCCCCCGGCCCTTGGGTCGGTTTGGCGGCATCGTTGCGGTCGATGCCGACCGCTATTGCTTGGATTTCTAAATCCTCGTCCACCGAAGTGGACTTGCGGAGATAGCGGCAAATCCTGCGATGTGGCAAGATTGAATTTGCGAGATTCCAACCTCTTTCTAAGCAACGCGCCTACTTTCCTCGCGAAGCGTGGCTTCAGCAAACCTGAGATTTCCGTATTGCGGCGCTAGCCTTGGAATTCGAGGGGGAGGCGGGTCGCTGAGGCGAGCGAGCGGCATCCCTGTAAGTCCTCAATCTCCGTAACTTGCTTATTTTTAGTTCGATTCAACAAAAGGATCGGTCGGTGCGGCAAAGGGATCGGTCGTTTTTGCAGTAGGAGTGGCGGATCATATCTCCGGAATGTTCCGTCCGTCGTAAGGATCGTCGGCCGGATGAATTCGCGCGTGGGACGGGGGAAAAGGAAAGGTCGGAGGGGCGAAGGAGCATTCCCTTCTTGGCGGTGGAACATCGGATGCGCCCAGTGGATGATTTCTTGTCCTCCACCGAGCGTTCCTTGGTGGAGGGCTGCTTATGGATTGGGAGTCGGCGGCGGCGTGTTGCTGGGATGGCTCATGGAACTGCGGATGCCGCGGGCACGCTCGGCGGCAGGATGGTCCTTGCCGAGAGCGCCTTCGATAAGACCGACACTGGCTTGGGCCAGCTTGTAGTTATTTTCCCGAAGGGTGGTGGTGAGGGCGATGGCGGCGACTTTGGCGGCTTCCGCTTTTACTTCCGCAGCTTCGGCGTCGTCGGTCGCTGTCGCACCGTTTTCAAGGTTGGTAATGCGCTGAGCGGGATCAGTGTCTTTGGCGATCATCTCGGCTTTGTATTCCTTGAGGATGCCGGTGATCTGGCGGGTGTAGTCCTTTTCTTGTGCGTCGGTGAAGTCTGACATGACAGTGGGCGTTTGCTTTTTTGGTTTGGTGTTTACGGGATCGACTGACTGGGATCGGGCTTTCCGATACCATTAGCAGTGATTTCAAACTGTGGACGGGGTGTTTCCCGGTCAATGCATTTCGCACGTCGAAAAGGCCTGAAGTCGGAGTGTGAAGAACTGTTCTCCGAAATTTGTTCAGCGATTTCGCGGAAATTCGCAAGTTTGCCGAAAAAGGTCTTGCAGGGTAGCCCGCGATTTCTATGTTCGCCGCTCCTAAGCGGAGTGTCGGTGTTTCAGGCGGAACATTCCCACGCGCTGGAATCAACCGAACAACTTTCATGAGCCGCATCAAGACCCACGTCAAAAAAGGCGATCAAGTCGAAATCATCGCAGGTAATCACAAAGGCAAGCGCGGCACCGTGCTCCTGGTGAATGCCACTAAGGGCCGCGTCGTCGTCGAAGGCGGCCGCCCGATCCAGAAGGCCGTCAAGGCCACTGAAGCTGAACCAAACGGTGGTATCAAAACCATCGATGGTCCCGTCCATATCTCCAATGTAAAGAAAGTGGGCTGAAGCATTCCGCTTTCGCCCGCGCTTAAGCGCCTGAGCAATCAGCGCTGACCCGC
>JAYWDF010000727.1:0-4066 GCA_043779985.1 Akkermansiaceae bacterium
CTTGGGCATGTCTTTTACGAGCAGACGCCACGGGACTTCGCGGCCTTCGACGAGGTTCTGATACATGCCGAAGACGTCGGAACCCCACTGCGGTTCATAGGTGCAGAGCGAGCCGGGTGCGTGGAGGATGCAGGGATCGATGAGCCAGCCGCTGCCGACTTTAAGGCGATAGGCTTTCGATAGATCGAGGATGCCGTTTTCGCCTTTGTTCCAATTCGCGATGCAGTTGCGGACCTGGTCGCGGGTGGTGCCGGGCTCGAAGCCCATGAAGGTGTAAGGGAAATTATTGCCGACGTTGTTGTGCTGCGGGGGGAAATAATAGGACTCCGGCTTGCCTTCCTGCCCGACCAAGGCGGCCTGTGCGGCGCTCTGGTGCATGTGGTGGGGAATGGGGCCCATGTTGTCGAAGAATTTCGAGTAGACCGGCCATTTCCCGTATTTCTCCCACATCGTTTTACCGATGATCCCGGCGCCGGACTCGGCGATGGCGTCGCGCAAGGTGAAGCGCTCCTTGCCGACGACGACGTAGGAAAGCCCTTCATCCGCCGCGCGACCTTCGTTGGCGGTTTCCGTGGTCGAGCCGAACCAGCGCTCGTCGATGCCGCCGCGGCTGAGGCCGTAGGCGTAGGTATCGTCCGGATGGAGCTTGATCCGCAGGCCGGGCTGCAAGAACGAGCGGGGGACCCAAGTCGGGGAGAGACGGAGGAGCCCGCCTGTGTCTTCAAGATGGCCGTCGATGAGGGCTTTAAGATGGCTGGTCGTGGTGGACAGGTCGGCGGTGGTGCGGGGCTGGTTCATGGGAATTCGGGTTGGCTGAATACGCGCTAGATTTGGAGAAATATCACCGAAACGCAGGATCAGAGAACAAAACGCCAATCCATGGGCACGACGATTTGCCCGCCGAATTGGCCCGTGATCGCGACGGATCCCTCCTCAGCAGGAATGATTTTGCTAACCATGCCGAAATTCTCAGGCACCAGCGCAACCGCTTGGATCGTCCGCAGCGAGACGGTTTCCTCCGGCTGGAAATGCCGGGTGGTGGCGATTCCCTGAGCGGCGAGAAGGTCTTGGCGCGAAGTGCCGACGCCGTTGCAGAAATGCGAGCAGACCTCTTCGATGCCGATTCGTCCGAGATGTCGGCCATTCCACGGCGGCGCGGTCCGGCCGCCGTTGGACATCCAGAAAAGCGTCGCCGGGAAATCTGCGGGATTTTTCAATGAAAACCACAGATAGCCATCGAGGACCGCGGCGGACCAGGCGAAGGGCTGCTCGGGAGTGGCAGGAAGATTGACCATCATCACGAGATCTTCATTTCCCGACCGCTGGGGATAGTGCGTGAGATCCGTGGTCCCGCCGGCAGCGAGCTTCACCTCCCGGAGGTCGGTGAAAGTCGTGCCCTCCGCGAGTGCCTGGGTCTCCCCGTCCTCCGGAATGGCGAATGGTCCGGGAAATACCGATGCCCAGCGGAACGGGCTGGTAGAGATCCGCCCGGCACCTTCCCTCAGCCCTGATAGATCGAGAATCGGGTGGTTCCCATAATTGAAATCGCCCTCGAGATTGGAAATCCGGTGCTCCGTGTAAATCGCATGCTGCCCCTCGCGGACGGATAGGATTTTTTCAAAACGGGCACCTGAGTCCAGGGACAGGCGCAGCGAGCGCGCGTCAGACTCAAGCCCCGACCACTCGGCATTCGCGGGCTCACCGTGGGGTGGCCCGTCCTCTTGCCCGCCGAAGGGGAGGCAGAGAAAGTCCCCGCGGAGGACCGCAAGCAGCGGTGGAAGGTCGGGAAATTCCGCCGGCTCCCAGGGCGCAAGCGCGTAGGGGCAAACGTCGCGCCCCGGTAGATGGAAGACCACCGGTGCGAGGTGGCCACCACGGGTCGTGACCGAGAGGTCGAGCTCGGGTGTTGCGAGATGGAATGAGGCTTCGCCGTGGACGGAGTGCATGGCGGGTTCAGGCGTTGAGGTAGCCACGGGCTGCCAGATTGTTGAGCCGGCGGGCGATATCGCCCAGTCCGTCCGCCGTGACCTCGGTGTAGCTGCGCCCGTCGCGGGTGTCGATGCCGTGGCCGGGATCCAGCTTGCGGACCAGCTCTAACGCCGCATCCGTGTGATCGAACACTTCCACAAACACATGCCGCAGCTCGCCGCTCTTCGCCGCGGCGGTGAGCAGTGCGCCGATCCATCCATCATCGGTGGAGAGGCAGCCCCGGGTGGTTTTCGCAGATGCGTGGAAGACTCCGAACTCGCCGGCCGCGGCGATCTTGGCGATGAGTGCTTCATTTTCCGCAATCGTTAGTCCGGAATCCCCGCAATGCGCGGCATCCACGAGCAATTTGAAGAATTTTCTCCCGAGCGCTTGGTTCGCGGCTTTTACGAATGACCAGCCGCGGTCGATGTTGGTAAATGTTTTGAACTCGCCGGGCCGCAGAAACTCGATGTGCCAGTTTTCGATGCACGAGCCTTCGACTCCCGCCTCTTGATAGACCCGCAGGTGGGCCTTGACGTTTTGGGCGATCGCGGCTTCGAACTCCGCGCCATTGCGGGCTTCATCCGCGCTCATCCACTCCTCGATCGACGTCGACGAGACGTGGCGAATCCCGTGGTGGATGGCGGACTTGAGGCTGGCTACCAATTGCGAGACCACCGCGTCTTCATCCGCCGGATTCATCGGATTCGCGCCGCCGATCATGATAATGTAATGGACTTCGAGACCCAGGGCCCTGAGTCCTTCGATCATTTCCGCGACTTCCGCAGCATTCGCAGAGGCGAAGAACGGAATTTGCACGATGCTCATCTTGACCGGGGAAATCCCGCAGAGCGCTTTCATTTCGGCTAGAACGCGGAGCACACCGTCGGGATTGCGGGGGAATTTACCGTTTTCGTCAGGGACGATTCCGCCGACGAATTTGAAATGGGTGGTAACGACACCGAGCTGCACATGGGGTTTGAGAACGATCTCCGAAGACATGCGCTGAGTAAAATCGCGATCCCGCAGCGTGGAAAGGTTGAAATCCACCGGTGCGTCACTATATCGGGCTATCAAGGCGCGGGGACACTGGCTTCGCCGGAGAAATGGCATGGAACTACCGCGATGATGACGGCGAGCCGCGCACGCTCAAGGCACGCAAATGCCCACGATAGAGGCCGGAAATGGGCGTTTTCCGTACGGAAATTGAAGTTCCCGCGTCATTCGAGTTGAGCAGCCTTGACATTGGTGGCTGGTTTCGTGAATCCATTTGCATGGCCAAGAAATCGACACCCATCAAAGACAAGCTCAATAAGACCCAGATCCTCGATCAGATCGCAGAAAGCACCGAACTCAGCCGCAAGCAAGTGGCTGCTGTTCTGGACGGACTTGCCGATGTGATTGAAGGACACCTCAAGAAAAATGCCGTCGGCGAATTCGTTCTCCCCGGCTTGATGAAGATCACCACGGTTCGCAAGCCAGCGGTCAAGGCTCGCAAGGGCATCAATCCTTTCACCAAGGAAGAAGTGACCTTCAAGGCCAAACCCGCCTCCACAGTTGTGAAGGTGCGCCCGCTGAAAAAGCTGAAGGACATGGCTGTCTAAGAGCTGGACTTTGTCTGCGGATCGCCGCACATCGTTAGCACTTCAAGCGTCCCCTCGGAATTTCCGAGGGGACGCGAATTGTTTCAGGGCATCCGCCGCCGCGTCCACCAGGCAGTCCCGGACTGTGCAGCATGCCGATTGTCGCTGGAAAGTTCTGGCGGATGGTGGCAGAGTCCGGCGATGCCACTCCATACTCCCATTCTCCAGGCGGACTGCCTCGTCAAGATTTTCGGTGAGTTCACGGCCCTTGACGGACTGTCGTTCAGCGTCGCCCAAGGCGAGTCACTCGGCCTGCTCGGGGTCAATGGTGCAGGCAAGACCACCGCCATGAATCTGCTCCTCGGCTTGACCACGCCCACCTCGGGAATGGTGCGCATCTTCGGGCTGGATCTCTGGAAGCACCGCATTGAGATCCTCCGGCAAATCAATTTCTCCTCAGCCTACACCAGCCTCCCTTCCAATCTCCTCGTCTCCCAGAACCTCACGGTCTTCGC
>JAYWDF010000728.1:0-4060 GCA_043779985.1 Akkermansiaceae bacterium
GGTGTTAGGTAGCCGGGAATTTGTCGATGAAGTGTTCCGTTCCTGTCGCGGTCGATTCGGGCCGAACCGGAAGGATGGCGCGCGGAAGTTGAGAGGCGCCGCATCAGCGGCAGCTGGCGAGCTCTGGAGCGTGAGAGATTTGAAGCGGGGGATTTGATTGAGTGGCAAATGTGCCTGTCTTTCTCCCGATGAACTTCTGAAGGGCTCTAAGACGCGGGCGATCCCTCGCGCTTGCCAAGACGCGGCTCTTAATCTCAATCGCTGACGCGATCGACAGCGGGGGTGGAGTGAATTGCGAAACGTCGGCGAAAATGCCGGAAAATCGCGATGGCTGGGTGTTTTCCTGACGGCGAACCAAGGCATTCCGACGCGAGGCTTTGCAAGCGGGACAGTCCATGTTAATCAGCAGCCCCATGGCCGAACCCAAACAGCCCAAATCCAGCGGCGGATGCCTCTCCAAACTGCTTATTCTGCCATTATTGGCCGCTGCCATCGGTCTAGGCACGGCAGTCTTTTTCGTGGTTCAGCCACAGGACCTCACGGATCTTGGCGGCTACGGTCCGACCGCCAAGGCAGCACCCGTTCGGGACATGAAGGTGGTTTTGAAAAATGCAATTGACCGCGGCTACCCTTTGAACTTGTCGGAAGCGGAAATCAACCAGTGGCTTGGTCACTCGTTGGTGACGCGCCAGGGTGGGTTTCTCGAAGGAAAAGTGACCCTCGAGCGCATCTGGGTTCGGCTTGAGGAGGGGCGGGCCGAGGTGATCATGGAGCGAAATCTTCTAGGGCAGCCTTTTACCGTTTCGATGTATTTGCAAGTGGAGCGGATGGAGGGGCCGAAGGGGCCCATGACGGAAATCCGTTTGCACGGCGGACCCTATCATCCCGATTTTCCTGACCCGCCTGAGGGGGGACGTTTTGGGAAGCTGGTGGTTCCGCAGGGCTTTCTTTTGTTAGTCATGCCTGCTTATGAGAAACTTGCAGCATTGTTTCCTGAAGAAATCGAGCTAGGTTTACGCGAAATGTCCCGGATCAAAATCGAAAAGGGCCATGTTGTCCTCGATCCTCGTGAAACCACAGGGCAGCAAGGCATGCCGAAGATTTTCTAACCCCCTATGATCATTCGCCCGCTGATTTTGGGATTTCTTCTGACCGCGATCGCGCGTGCGGAGGACGTGCTGCGGGCGGTGCAAATTGTCGAGCCTCCCCCGTCGCTCAAACTCGAGGGGCAGGACCGGGTGATGAGCCGTACTCAGCAATTTCGCATCACCGGCGGGGAAGCACGGGATCGTGCCACGATCGCCCTGCTGGCTGAGGAGGCGAAGGACGAGTTGCTGCGCTTGACCGAGGAAAAGGACGCGTGGAAGGTGCCTGTCACGATCACGCTTCACGGAAAATCCGGTGATCCGCTACCACAGCGCACGGAAGCGCTGAAAATTCTCGTCAGCGAGGTTGGGTATGATTTACGGCTCGATGTCCATCTCAGTCGGGGCATCGACCCTGAGCGTTTCAAATTCGCGACGACTTCGGCCCTCGTTTATGAGCGCGCCCTTCGCGGCCGCCCGGTCGCCGAATCCGAGACTCCGTTTCTGGTGCCGCCGTGGCTGACGGATGGTCTGCGGGAAGCCACCGCCTGGCGGCTGAACCAGAGTGATCGCCGGCTTTACGAAGCGCTTTTTAAAACCGGAGGACTTTTTAAGATCGACGAGCTCTTCGCCATCGACGACCGGGCCTTTGGCGATATCGATGCGGCGATGCGCGCCGCATTCCGCGTCTCTTCCGGGGCGCTCGTCATGGCCCTGCTCCAGCAGCCACACGGGAAGGAGGGTTTTCGTTCATTCCTAACGGACGTTGCTGCGTATGAAGGAGAAATGCCCGGCCTGCTGAGGAAACATTTCCCCGAGCTCAATCTGTCGGAAACCAGTCTTTCGAAATGGTGGGCTCTCCAGTTTGCCAATATCGGCGGACAGAACCTCGCCACTGACATCCTCACCATCGCGCAGACCGAGACAGCTCTAAGCGAGTCTCTGCGGCTCAACTTCCACACTGCGGAAGGAGGGCTCCAACAAAAGGAACTCGCGGCCTGGCCGGAACTCGCCGCGCTGCCTGAGCCGGAGCGCGTAAGGTCGGTTAGGCTTGCGCAGGACGCCTTGGTCCGCCTCAGTTACCGTTGTTTTCCCTCCTATCGTCCAATCCTTGCGGAGTATCAGATTGTCCTAACTAACATTGCCAAAAGCAACACGGTCGATGTCGCCTCGCGACTCAATGCCCTCGATGAGCGCCGCGCGACGATGAGTGCCAAGGCGAAGCGCGCCAGGGATTATCTCGATTGGTTTGAAATCACCAGGGCGCGTCAGACAAGCGGCATTTTCGACGACTACATGCGCCTCAAGGAGCGCCTCAAGGCGAATCCCCACCGCCGTAACGATGATCTCTCGAAATACCTCGACCGTATGGACGCGATCTTCAGCCGCAAGAGCGATGCTGTCGGCCCCGCACCTTCGCCGTTGCGGCCTAGCTTGACCGAATTGCCGGACCTGCTGCCTCCTCCCCGCTGAATCATGACACTCATTGACCAGCTCGGAGTCGCGCTGGGCCTCGCCACCCTGGCAGGGCTGAATCTCTATCTCACTGTGCTCGTCGCCGGTTGTGCCGTTCGATTTCATTGGCTGGAACTTTCCGGGTCTTACGGGCAGATGGCCGTCCTCGCGAATCCATGGGTTCTCGGTTTCGCGTCCGGGTTGTTCGTCATCGAGTTCTTCGCGGATAAGATTCCGTGGGTGGATTCTATCTGGGACGTGATACACACCGTGATCCGCCCCGCGGGCGCGATCTTCCTCACCCTTGCCGTGCTCGGGAAAATGGACCCCGCCGCACTTGTGATTGCGGCGTTGCTGGGAGGAGGTGCCGCGCTTTCCACTCATGGTGCCAAGGCGGGGATCCGGGCTTTGCTCAATCTCTCGCCGGAGCCGATTTCTAACTCGGTGGCAAGTGTTGCGGAAGATGGACTGGTCCTTGGGGGGCTCGGTTTGATCGGGCTTTCGCCGGCGCTGGCCCTGTTTCTATTCATCGGCAGCGTTGTCGTGAGCACCGTTGTGGCCATTTGGATTTGGAAGAAAATCTTCCGGCTCCGCAAACGCCGTGCGGATGAAATGCGGGATTTGGCTCCCGAGATTCAACGTTCTGCGGGTGGCTAAGTAATGCCCGCCCCCCTCGAAGGAGGGTGGGTGTTATTTCGGATCCCACGCTTAGCCTGCTGCCTTCTTAGGCTTCGGAGCTTTGTCCGCATCTTGCTTCACGCCGATGTTGATTTTGAGAACTTGATCATCGCCAGCCGCCGCTTTTTCCAGTCTGCCGCCGACGATTTGACCGACTTTGACGTCTGCAAGCGTGGCGGGCGTCTTGCCATTGACGATCACAGTTTGTGGAGTCATCGCGTAGGTCCGGTCCGGCTTGCCCTCGCCGCCTTTGATGGTGAGCAGCGTGGCGGTGATCGACACGACCTTGCCGGTGAGTGGGTAGGCGACCTTCTTGGCTGGAACACCGGGAGCCGCTGGCGGCGCCGGAGCGGTCGGTGGGGCTGCAAAAGCCACAGATGGATAGATGAACGCACCCAAAAGCGCCGCGGCAATCATGGTTTTATATTTCATGGTTTTGACAAACTATGGGTTTTTTACAAATTCACAAGCGGTGAAATCAATCCTGTCCGAGCGCGAACTTGGTGAAGAGTCGGGCGCGGCGGGGCAAGGGGCGTTTCAGGAGCTTGCGGTGGCGAACGGGTGCGCTAGAGTTCAGGGAATGAGCCGCCGATCGAGAAAACGCAATGCTTCCGGAGACAGGCGCTGGCTGGGTAAGGCCGTAGTGGGAGTGTTGGTGTTGGGGGTGATCGTTTTGGCCGGGGGCTATGGCTGGCTCCGGAGCTATTTACACAGCGACGCTTTTCGAAAATTCCTGTCGGCGGAAGCCAGTAAAACGGCCGGGGTGACGGGTGAGTTTTCGCTGTTCAACTGGCAGGGCTTGGCGGTGGAGACGGATTCCTTTGTGGCGAAGGGTCAGGGTG
>JAYWDF010000729.1:0-11259 GCA_043779985.1 Akkermansiaceae bacterium
CTTGGTGAAGAACCGCTTCAGACGCTTTTCAGAGACATCCGCCGCGATGTTAGTTGGAACGAGTCCGAGACGGGCCTTTTCGATCGCGTCACGGTCCAGATCGGTGGCGAAGATTTGAATCGCGATTTCCCCGTGTGGCACCAACGCCTCGACAGCCTCCTTGAGGATGATCGCGAGCGAATACGCCTCCTCGCCCGTGGAGCAGCCGGGCACCCACGCCCGCAGGGGCTGGCCCGGCGTGTGACTGGCAATCAGCAAAGGAATGCCCTCGTCGCGCAACTGCTCCCAAGCGGCGGGGTCACGGAAGAAGTTGGTCACTCCGATGAGCAGCTCCTTGAAAAGCAAATCGAGTTCCTGCGGATTCTCCTGCAAGTAGCGGACATACCCCGCCATTTTTGGAATCTGATGAAGGCCCATGCGCCGCTCCACACGGCGGTAGAGGGTATTCCGTTTGTAAAAAGAAAAATCATTGCCGGTGCGCGAGCGGAGCAGCAGGACGACCTTTTCCATCGAGCTTTGACTTTTATCCTCCGCCGTCGCACTTGCGAGAGCGGCTAAAGGAGTGCGCTGCAGGTAGGCTTGGATTTTAGCGGGCAATTCACTCGCCGGAGCCACGATATCTGCAATTCCGGCATCGATCGCGCTGCGGGGCATGCTGTCGAACTTGGCCGTCTCGGGGTCCTGCACCAACACGATGCCCGCCTTTTCCTTTATCGCGCTTAGCCCTAACGTGCCGTCGGAGCCCATGCCCGAAAGGATCACGCCGATGCCGTGCTCTTGCTGGTCCTGAGCAAGTGAACGGAAGAAAAAATCAATTGGTAGCCGCAGCCCGCGGAGCCCTACGGGTGGCAGCAGGTGCAGCACCCCATGCAGAATCGACATGTCCTTGTTCGGTGGAATCACATAGACGCAGTTGGGGCGGACCGTGGTCCGATCCTTGGCCTGGGCCACCTTCATCGAAGTGCTGCGTTGGAGAAGCTCAGCCATCAGGCCTTTGCGCGTAGGATCGAGATGCTGGACAATGACAAACGCCATCCCACTCGCTGGCGGGACGCTTGCCATGAATTGCTCCAAAGCCTCCAGGCCTCCCGCAGACGCCCCAATCCCCACGATGGGAAAGGTCCCGATGGATTGCGTTACCGGGCTCTCCTCTCGATTTGCGACCAATGGCTCTTTGGGCCGGCGGCCCGATGCGGATTTCTTTTCCATGATTGATTTTTGGGAATGACTCCGGCGTTCAAATTCATGAAAGCCCGGGCTGTGGAGGAACTCTAGCGGCCCCTGCCCCGCCGGATCGGAACGCCAGGAAGGCAGCTTTCACAGAGCCATCCAGAACGCTCATCAATTGAAATTGCCCTCGCAACATAAAGTTTTCCAAATCTGTCCTAGATCTCCAGTTCCTTGCTCATCTATTCCGAAACACCGACACTTGAATCAGGCGGATTTCCAACAGCCTGCGTCGGATGCGCGCCCTTACCCGAGCCCACCATCTCGACCAGCATCGGACCGATCTCATCCAATGGGAGGATGAAATCGACATCGCCGGTCTTGATTGAGCTTTCGGGCATGCTGAAATCCTGCGAAGTGGACCGGTTTTGCGCGATCACCATCCCGCCCATTTCTTTGATGATCTGCACGCCGAATGATCCGTCACCGTCACCGCCCGTGAGGACGACCGCGATGGAATTCTTTCGGTAAACCTCGGCCACCGAAGCAAAAAGGGGCTCGGCTGACGGTCGCGCGTAGTGAACTTTCTCAGCCTCCGACGAGGAGAGCTCGAGAATCCCGCCGCCCGCTACTAACAAATGGTGGTTCGGCGGGGCCACAAAAACACTTCCGTGACACAAGACATCACCCGTCCGCGCCTGCCTGACCGTCAACGCGCAGCGCCCGTTCAAAATCTCCGCGAGGAGACTTTTGAAATCCGGAGAAACGTGCATCACGATGGCGATGGCGGCGGGAAAGTCGGCCGGCAGCCCACTCAAAATCACCGACAATGCGTTCAAGCCGCCGACGGAGGCCGCCATCGCGATCACGCAGCGGGCGGGAGTACAATGGGATTCATGTGGGTTCATGAGCGAGTTGATTGGTTGAATTTTCGCATCTTGCTAGAGGATTGTTACCTGCACGCTGCTTTCAATGATGCCTGAGGCGATGGCGTAGCGTGTGAGACTGGCGGTATCATGAATATTGAGTTTTTCCATGACCTTCTGACGGTGCTTCTCCACCGTCTTGATGCTGATGTGAAGCACGTCTGCGGTTTCCTTGTTGGCTTTGCCCTCGGCGACGAGTTGGAGCACTTCCATCTCGCGCGAGGTGAGCTGGGCGGGGTCCTTCTTCGGCAGGTCGCCCATGGCCTTTGCCCGCCGCTGATGATGAAAGCGCCGCTCGGAAATGCTGGGACTGTAAAACGGATTTCCTTGGTGGACCTCGCGGATGGCAGCCGCCAGCACGTGCGCCGCCGTTTGCTTGATCAGATAGCCCGCGGCTCCGAGCGCCATGACCTGCTCGACATACGCGACATCACCATGGGCGGAAAGGACCAACACCTTAGTCCCAGGATTGGCATGCAGGATCTGGCGGGTCGCCTCCAAGCCATTGAGCTGCGGCATGGCGATGTCCATGACGATGACATCCGGCGTGAGTTTGCTGGCCATCGCCACCGCTTCACGGCCATTCTCCGCCTCACCGACGACCTGAATATCAGACTCAAGTTTCAGCAAGGCGCGCAGACCTTCGCGGACGATGACGTGGTCTTCGGCGAGCAGGACGGTGATGGGGATCAGTGACATTCAAGTGAGCTAGTTAGGTCGGCTTTCTTCGATACAGCGGATTTTGAGGATTCCTCAAGTAAGGGGATTTCAACGCGAACCGTGGTAGGCTTCGCGGGAGCGGATTCCACGCAGAAAGTGCCTCCCACCATCTCGACGCGCTCCCTCATGCCGAGCAGTCCGAGGCGATTGGGCTTGTTCGCACACGATGTCCCATCCACTTCGAAACCTTGACCGTTGTCGGTGATCTCCATGTGGATGGCTTCATTGCGCCTCTGTAGACTTACCCAAACGTGGCTGGCGTGAGCATGCCGGGCGACATTGGTGAGCGCCTCTTGTGCCACGCGAAAAAGCGCGGTGCGTCGCGTTCCGATCGCGCCCTCGATCCCTTCCGATATCGCAAGGCTCGTGCGAATGCCGGTATCTTCCATATACGTTTTCATAAATGACTTGAGCGCGGCGATAAGTCCAAGGTCGTCCAATAAGGTCGGACGCAGGTCACGGGCGAAACGATGAACGATTTCCACCGATTTCTCCACCAAAAGCTGGGTGTTCGTGATTTTCCGATGCAACTCCTTCACATTTGCCGAGGATTCCGCCTTCAACGCCGCGAGCCGAACGTTGATCCCAGTCAGCGTCTGGACAATCACGTCGTGCAATTCTCGACTGATCTTTCGCCGCTCCTCTTCCTGGGCAGTCAATAGTTGTCGAGACAAACTCCGCAAATCCTCTTGCATCTCGCGCGACTTGGTAAGCAACTCGCTCAGCGTCAATTCACTCACTCTTAGCGACTCTTCCACCACCTTGCGTTGGATGATCTCGTCCCGCAACTCTCCGACTGAGTCTGCCAACTCCGTGGTCCGCTGACTCAACATCCTGACGATCTGGTTGAGATGGGTGTTTGCCTCTCTCGCTCCGCGGTGGGTTTGCTCGATCGGAGTGATGGCTTCCGCAAAAAACACGCCCGCTCGCCCGATCAAGCCCTTGCTCGAACTCACGGGCTGCCCGGTCAGCACCAGCGAAACCAAGGCGATTTCGTGGATTCTCGCCATATCGAGAGTCTCCAATCCGTTGATGACCGCATGACGTCCCACTTCATGCGCCGGATTCGTGGTAGCTCCAGGTCCTTGTTTGAGATAGATCTGCAAAGCCGCGTGGTAGCGCCGCGATACGTCGATCCGCTTGTCATTCGTAAGGGACGGTGAATTCATGGCCGCGGAGATTCAATGAGTCCTGCCATATCAATCATGCATTCGGCAAGCTCGATTTCGCCCCGGAGATTCACGTCGTTGGCCTGAATCTCCTCTTTCAAGGCAAGCATCCGAAGGTTGATCCCTAGCAGAGTCTGGGCGATTTCATCGTTCATATGCAGGGCTGTGACTTTCCGCTCGGCTTCTGTCGTCGATAAGATCTCGCGGGCGCAGCGATGCAAATACGCTTCCAGATCCTGGGTATCCCCGGAGGCCTGACTCGACGCTTGCTCGCTATTCCGGAGGGCGGATTCCGCAGTCTGCCGACCTTTGACTTGTTGCCTCAACTCGCGATGGGCCTCAGCCAAATCAAGCGTCCTTTGATCTAGGGTAGCGTTCAATTGTTGGATGTCAGCATCGACCTTCATCGCGCCGGGATGCGTTTTCTCTATCGGTACCAGAGTCTCCACAAAAAAAACCGCGGCACGCCGAACTCCCTCGGCGCGTGATGCCTGCGGCCCGTCAACCGGGAAAATCATCGCCACCGCTTGATCATGCAGCTTGGCCAACCCCAATGTATCCAAGCACATCGCCACCGCCTGCGCGCCCAGTTCGTGAGACTTCTGCCAGTTCGTCTGCGAGCCATCGTCATCGAGATAACTCTGCAGAGCGGCTTGATATTCCGCTTCCAAGCGGCTCAGTGCAGTGGGGTTCATGATCGCAGTTAGAATCCAGCGAACGTCCTCCGGATGACAGATCGCCGCTTCGATAACAAGCGTTGACCATTGGCCTTCCCATTCACCGCGTCCATGGGGTGAAACCCTACCCCCTTCCGCAAGCCGGAGGGAATAGGGGGTGGGTTACACCCCATAGCCCATCAGCAGGCCCAGTGGCACCATTATCATGCAAAGTCGCAGCACTTCCCATGAAACTATCCTCCACCTCATTCGCCCACATTTTCGAACTCGGTCTGCTCACCGTCATCGGACTGTTCGCGCTGCCACAGACCGCCGAAGCAAAGGGTCCCAAATACGACAAGCATCATCGTAGCCAGCACGACAAGAAAAACCACTCGAACAATGACGACCACCGCGACAACGGCCGCGACCGCCAAGTGTATTCCTCCCATCCACGCTCCGGATTCGTCCTGTCGCTTGGGACCGGTTACGCCGGACGCGGCTATTACTACGGTCCGCCCAATTCACCGTACTATTACCAACGCTCCGACGTCAGATACTACGCCACCCGTGAGTCCGCGCCGCGCGAATACTACAGCAGCAGTGGCAGCTACCGGAGCCACTCTTCAGATGCCTCCGTGCAACGGGCGCTCGCCCGTCGTGGTTACTATCAGGGTTCCTATGATGGTGACATCGGACCTCAATCCAGACGCGCAATCGTTCGCTACCAGAGAGACCAAGGTTTGCAGGAAACCGGATACATCACCTCCGTCCTGCTCCGCTCATTGGGTCTCTGAGAAGTCGCACAGGAACCACAGTAAATACACCCTCCGCACCCCGTAAAATTTCCAAACCTCGATTCACCTCACGGGCCTTCACTGGCGCGTGAGGTATTCTTCCATCGCCCCCTCACCTGACCCCATGACATCCCGCGCATTTTCCATGCTCCGCCCCTCGCTTTCGGGACTTCTGCTGATAGGCCTTACCGGTGCCTGCTCCCCGTCACCGGGCGGCAAGCCGAATCCCGCCCGCGATCACGGATTCATTACCTACTGGCCGCCGCCCGAAAATCATCAGGGATTGAAACTCGCCGTCAAGGACCTCATCGACATGAAGGGATTCGTCACCACGGCCGGCTCGGAATACGTCGCCAAAAACCGCCCGCCCGCTTCGCGTGACGCAGAGTGCCTGAAAATCGCGCGTGCACGGAACGTCCAGATTGTAGGTAAAACCAATCTCACTGAGTTCGCGGTCACCGTCTCTGGCAAGAACTCCTACTTCGGCACCCCGGTCAATCGCTGGGATGGTTCCCATCGATTCATCCCTGGAGGCTCGTCCAGCGGCTCCGCCGTGGCCGTTTCCACCGGTTTCGCCGACGTCGCCTTCGGCACCGACACCGGCGGTTCCATTCGAGTGCCTGCAGCATGCTGCGGCATCTACGGACTCAAGACCACCTATGGCCTCGTATCAACCCGAGGCGTGTTTCCGATTTCTCCCAAGCACCTCGATACCGTCGGCCCCATGGCCAAGGATATTCCGCATCTGGTGCAAGGTATGGACCTTCTGCAAGACGGCTTCAACGGCCGCTATCAGAACGCTGTCGCCAGGAAATCCACGGCCCGTCAGATCCGAGTCGGGCGGCTCTACCTCAGCGGCACCGATCCCGCAATCGATCAAGCCATCGACGATGCGCTCGCCAAGACGGGCTTCAAGGTCGTCAAGCTCAGCGCGTCTTTCAAAGCGAAATGGCAGCAGGCGGAGACCGATGGCAAGGCGGTCGCACTCGGAGACGCTTGGGTGAACGATCAGAAATACATCAATCAAAAGGGCGTCAGCAATACCACCAAACTGGTCATTACCCAAGGGGAATGGGATTTCCATAACAACTACAAGCCCGCTCTCAAACGCAAGGCCGCGTGGCAGCGCGAGCTCGGCCGGCAATTCGAAACTGTAGACTTCATCGCCACGCCCACCCTTCAAAACCTGCCACCCCGGTTTCCCATCTTTGGGTCATCGGTCGTGTTTGAGTGGCTGGTGTTCAATTCACAAAACACCGTCGGCGTCAACTTTGCGGGAAATCCTGCTTTGGCCATCCCGATCGCCATGCCAGCGCGAGGGAAGATCACCCCCGTCACCAGCCTCCAATTGGTCGGGCCTCGCCTAGGCGAAGCTCAACTCCTGAACGCCGGCCGTCTGATCGCCGCCAGAAAGCGAACGTCATGACTCGCGCTACGACCCTGCTTCTTCTGAATCCATCACCGGGCTCTCCTGGCCCCTGAAAAATTTTAAAAACTCCAATCACTTCCAAGATCATGCACATTCATCCCTTTTTCCACACATTCACGATCGCTTCCACACTCTGGCTCAGCGCCGCGACAAGCCACGCGCAGACGGTGGCAGAACTCACCGCTCGGGGTGATATCAGCGATCTCAAGTTTAAACCAGCCGAGGCGCTCAAGAGCTATCTTCCGGCCGAAAAAGCCGAACCGCAGAACGTCGGCCTGCTCATCCGGATCGCGAGGCAATACCGTCATCTGATGAGCGATGCCGCAACCCAGGGGGAGAAACTCAAACTCGGACACATCGCGCTCGGCTACGGCCTGCGTGCGGCAGCGCTCGGCCCCCACGATGCCGAAGCACAACTTTCCCCCGCGATCACCTACGGCAAGATGCTGCCGTTCGAGAGCAAAAAGGAACAAGTGGATGCCACGCCGCGGATCAAGGCCGCTGTCGACAAGGCCCTCAAAATTGATCCTCGCAACGACTCGGCATGGCATGTCCTCGGGCGCTGGCATCAAGGCCTCGCCAACGTCACCGGCCTCAAGCGCGCGCTGGGAGACATCATCTACGGTTCTCTGCCCAAGTCCACCAACGCACAGGCCATCACTTGCTTCGACAAAGCCATCGCTATCAATCCGCACCGCCTCCGGCACTTCATCGAACTCGGTCGCACCTATGCCCAAATGGGAGACGCCGCCACCGCCCGCCGCTTCATTGAAAAGGGTATGGCCATGCCTAACACCGAGAAGGACGATCCAGAGATCAAAGTGCGCGGCCGCGAAGCTCTGGCATTACTCCCTTGATATTGATGGCGGACCAGCTCAGCAGTTCTGGCAGGCCATGCCGAGGAACGCTTCCATTTCCCATGGCCCGCCATCCACCAGGTCCTCAAGGAATGCCGCTGCCTCGGTGAGGCACGGCAGGCACAAGACATGTAGTCCACAGTCGGCGAGGGATCTTTCGAAGTCCGGCAACTGCCGCATCGCCGCGTTCCGCCGCGTATCATCTTCCCCCGGAATCAAAAACGACAAAGGGATCTCCTCCCCCTGAGCCTGAAGCCGGACCCGCAAATCGTTCGACTTATCATCCAAGAGTCCGAAACAGTTGAAGAACGCCTCAACCGCAGACAGGCGCTTTTGAATTTCCCGCGCGCGAATACAGATGGCCGCCCTCAGCTCGTCCGAAATTCCGCTCTGGGTCATTCGCGGGAGCACCCGTGCGATCCGCCGCTCGGCATCGTAGCTCTCCGCCAGATCGCAAAGAAATTGTTTTTCGAGTAATTTCATGGTCGCGTGTTAGTTCTGGAGCTTGATCAACGTGCAAGGGATTCATGAGGAAATGAAGGTTCACAAAGTCAAAATCCCCGGGATGGCCAAAGCGTCCCTGGATTGGAATCATGGTGAACAACTTCGCTCCCACGACTTCGATCCTAGTCCGAACCGGCATCGAATCCATGGGGTGTATCCCTACTTATCGCCCTGTGCGGCATGGGTCGGAAAGGGATCCATCAGGCACGAATCCGCTAGTCCTCGGCAAGACCGGCTGGATGCAATGACCGCACAGCAGCCCTCCCCATGCCTGAGATCTTTTGCAGAGAAATCGCGGCCATCCGGGCGCTAGCCGCCTGAATCCGCAGCACGACAGCAGAGGTGCTCCCAGATAAATCTTGTAAGGCGCGCTCCGCTGAGTATTTGTCCCCCCAGCGTGGAATTGGAAATCAAAGGGGCCCGCTGGCACCGCATATTCGCACCCTTGGTCTGGCTCGCGCTCGTCCAGGTCTTCGCGATGTGCCTGATCGCGTCCGCACCGGACCTGCATGAGCACGTTCACGATTGTTCGCATGATTCCAATCACCACTGCCTTGCTACGGATTTCGGTGCAGGAACCCTCTATCAAACTCCGATCGCTCCGATTCTTCCGCCGCCGTGCACGACCGCATCCATCGATGCCGTCTCCGTTTCGGCCTCGGCCCGGACATGGCTGGCCGTCCATTTATGCGGCAGCCTGCTCGTGCACGGGCCGCCGACTCTTGCCTGATTGACTGAATCCGTTGCACGAAGCCCTCATCGGGCCCGTGCCTAACCCGCGTGAAAAATCCCACGCCTGCCGATCAATTTCTCATCATGCAACTTCATGTCCTTTCGCAAATCCGTATCCATTTTTATCTCTAGCATTCTAATCACCGTCCGGCTCCACGCCGAAGAACCCACCGCTCCTCCCGTCACCAACGAAGCGATCCAAAAGCAACTCCTCGACATGCAAAAAAGCATCCAGGACATCCAGTCGCATCATCAGGCGGAATTGGACACCCTGAAAAGACAGATCGCCGATCAACAGACGGTGATTGAATCCCTCAAGCTGGAACCTCCGGCAGCGCACCCTTGGCCGCCGGAAATTCTGCCAGTTCCACAGGTCGCACCTCCGGCCTTCGCGACCCGTGATCCCTCACTGGTGCCAGACGCCGCCGCTGCGGCAACGAATCAAAGCTCACCGCTGCCCATGGGAAATCAATTCCCGACCACGGACCCGTCCTTGGTGACTGACTCGCCAGCTACCGGCAGTCCGCAAACATTGATCCCGGCACCATCTGGCATTGGAAGCGGCGGGGGCGCGCCAAGGGGCAGCTATCTGAATATTTCCTTCGACGCGATCCTCACCGGTGCCGCCTCCACGGCCAAGGATCTCAGCTCGCTCGAAGTCGGTGACCACGATCCCCAACAGAACGGCTTCAACGCCCGAAATGTGGAGCTCGCGCTCGATGGTGCTGTTGATCCATTTTTCGAGGGATTCGCCAACATCGTCTTCAAGTTGGACAATGCCAACGAGACGGGCGTGGAAGTGGAGGAAGCCTTTGGCCAAACCACGAGCCTTCCTTACGGCTTGCAGTTGAAGGGTGGACAGTTTTTCACTCCCTTCGGACGGAACAATCCGATGCATCCACACACCTGGGACTTCGTGGATGCTCCCCTGGTCAACGGTATGCTATTGGGTCCTGATGGGTTGCGCGGAGTTGGCAGCCAGGTGGCGTGGGTTCTTCCCACGCCGTTCTACGTCCAGGCACTTCTCGCAGTGCAGAATGGCGAGGGCGGTACCGGCTATTCCTTCCGTAATCCTGGAGACGGTGGGATGTTTTATGGCCGCACTACAATCGACCGTAGAACGGACGGCGTTTCGGACTTGGTATTCACCCCGCGCCTTGAAACGTCGGTAGATCTAACGGCGACCCAGACGATCCTCACTGGTGTTTCCGCCGCCTTCGGTCCCAACGATACCGGTGCGGACGCCCGCACGCAGATCTATGGCGCCGATCTCTTTTATAAATGGAAGCCCGCCAACGCTGAAGGCGGCTGGCCATTCGTGAAATGGCAGAGCGAGGTGATGTATCGTCGCTTTGAAGCCGGACAGGGTCTGGACGACGCCTTTCCAGTTGCAGAGACATTCGACGACTGGGGCGCCTACTCGCAAGTGGTGTGGGGCTTCGAAAAAGGCTGGGCCGCAGGATTGCGTGGAGACTATGTCCACATGGAAAAGTCCGCTGTGACCCCGAATGCCGCGCGACAAAGCCGATACCGTATCTCGTCAGACCTCTCATGGTACCCATCGGAATTCTCCAAACTCCGTTTGCAATACAATCACGACTTCCTGGAGTCCAACGATAGCCAACCACAGGGCGACGAGGACTCACTCTTTCTCATGTATGAAATCAGTCTCGGTGCTCACGGGGCGCATAAATACTAAATCGAACTATCCCAACAGAATATTATGAAACCAACCATCACCCTCATCCTAACAACCTGTGCCGTGCTCACGAGCATGGCACAGGCCAAACTCAACGTCGTTTGCACGTTGCCTGACTACGCGGCGGTCGCCACCGAGATCGGCGGCCCCCTCGTCGATATGACCACCCTCGCGAAGCCCACTGAAGACCCACACTTTGTCGATGCAAAGCCGAGTTTTATTGTAAAACTCCGCACGGCGGATGTCCTGATCGAAGGCGGTGCCGAACTGGAAGCTGGCTGGCTCCCGCCACTGCTTCAGACCGCACGGAACCCGAAACTCGCGGTCGGGTCCGTTGGCCGGGTGCTCGCCTCCGAAGGCATTCGATTGTTGGAGGTGCCTGCCTCTCTCGACCGCGCCGCGGGCGATGTCCATGCATCGGGGAATCCCCATTTCATGGTGGACCCGATCATTGCAAAAGCGGTTGCCGCGCACATCACCCGGGCCTTCGCTGCCGCGGATCCGACCAATGCCGCCACCTACGAGGCGAATGGCCGAAAGTTCGATGCCCGCATCGATGCGAAACTCCAGGAGTGGGGGCGCGCGATGCTTCCGTTCCGTGGG
>JAYWDF010000730.1:0-4050 GCA_043779985.1 Akkermansiaceae bacterium
GTCTGGATTGCGCGGTCCTCGAGAACAGCCGCTGAAATCACCGTCGGCCTCGACAAGGCGGTGATCGCCGCCGCCGATGGCATCCGGGGAAACCTGCGCTCGCTGTTCCTCCGGGTCCAGGCAAGGCCGGAGTAGGACCGGAAGCAAATCTGACTCCTGCGTCTCCCAAATGGGAGATAAGCGAATCCTAGCCAGCGAAAGCGGAACCCTCAATCCTGCAGGCCGGTAAATCATCATGGCCACGTCATTCAGATCGCGCCTTGGTGAACTCAAGGAGAAGAACCTCTACTGGAACTACTCAAACCCACGGCATCCGCTTGCCCGGCTGGCATTCGCGCCATGAAGTGAATGATTTGATTAAACTAGACCCCACCGAAATGCATCTCAACCCACCCCGACTTCAAAGAACGATCACGGCCTGTATGGCTTTTAGCGTCACGTTGCTACTGCCAGGAACTAGGCTCTGTGCGGATACCACCGTCTGGAATACCGTCGAAATAGAGTTGCCGAAATGTCCAATTCTAGCAACCAACTCCGAGCCTTCGCAAATTTCATGAAACGTCTCCTGCTGGCGATCACGCTCCTCGCTTC
This sequence comes from Akkermansiaceae bacterium, assembly GCA_043779985.1. Taxonomy (GTDB): domain Bacteria; phylum Verrucomicrobiota; class Verrucomicrobiia; order Verrucomicrobiales; family Akkermansiaceae; genus Luteolibacter. The sequence continues at coordinate 592 of JAYWDF010000730.1, forward strand.
CGTCTTCGCTTCCGCCGCGAAGCCGAATTTCATCATCATCCTCACCGACGACCAAGGCTACAACGACCTCGGCTGCTTCGGCTCGGAAACAATCAAGACTCCGAACATCGACCGGCTCGCAAAGGAGGGCCGCAAGTTCACGAATTTCATGGTGGCGAGTCCGGTCTGCTCGCCTTCGCGCGCCGCCTTGCTAACGGGCTGTTACCCGAAGCGGGTCGGGCTCCATCAGCACGTGCTTTTCCCAACATCCGACTACGGACTGAACCCCGACGAATACACGATCGCCGACCATTTCAAATCGCTCGGATACGCCACCGCCTGCATCGGAAAATGGCACCTCGGCCACCATCCGGAAACGCTCCCGCGCCGCAACGGATTCGATTCCTACTTCGGCATTCCCTATTCGAACGACATGAACCATCCCGAAAACAAGGGCAAGGTGAGTCCGGCCAGCGACGAGAGCTGGCGCAATCCGGATGAGTTCGTGAAAAAGTGGAACACCCCGCTCATCGAGAACGAGGAGATCATCGAGCTTCCCGTCAACCAGCGCACCATCACCCGCCGCTACACCGACAAGGCGATCGATTTCGTCACCGCGAATCTGGCAAAGCCCTTTTTCCTCTATCTCCCCCACAGCATGCCGCACATCCCGCTGTTCGTACCCGCGGACGCATACGATCCCGATCCGAAGAACGCCTACAAATGTGTGATCGAACACATCGACGCGGAAGTCGGTCGTCTCGTCGATACGGTTCGTAAACTAGGCCTTGGCGAAAACACCTATATCATATTCACCAGCGACAACGGCCCGTGGCTCAAATTCAAGAATCACGGTGGCAGCGCGCTTCCACTGCGTGACGGGAAAGGCACCACCTTCGAGGGCGGGCAGCGCGTCCCCTGCGTCATGTGGGCTCCGGGCAAAATCCCGGCGGGAACCAGCAGCGACGCCTTGATTTCCACCATGGATCTCCTGCCTTCCCTTGCCACACTTGCAGGCAGCGGGCTGCCGAAAAATGGCAACCGCATCGATGGAATCGACCTTTCATCCTCCATCACTGGCGACACCCCTTCAGCAAGGGACGAATTTATTTACTACACCGCACAAGGTGCGCTCGACGGCATTCGTCAGGGAGAGTGGAAACTCCTTCTCGGACAAACTGAGCCGCTGCTCTTCCACATCACGGCGGACATCAGCGAATCAAAAAACCTAGCCGGGGTGAACCCACACAAAGTCGAAACCCTAACCGCCCGCATGAAGCAACTTGACGCCGAGATCACCGCCAACGCCCGCCCGGTTTGGCGGAAGGAGTGAGCTGCCGCGCATCCACCTTTGAATGAGTCGCCGCAGCTACTGGGTGTTCCGGAGCTCTGATCTCGCAACTTGGTCGAGTCGCTTGACCCATTCCGGCACAGCAGCGGAAATCACCGGCTGCCCCGACATGGCGGTGAGCGGTGCCGCCGACGGCATCTCCCAAATGGGAGATAGGCGAGACCTTGCAACCCCAAGGGATCACTGTCCAAGTAGCTGGGTATATCGTAAGCAACCTGGTTTCTTCCGCCCTCTCAAACCTTTACTTCGTATCATTCTCATTGGGCGTGATTGATTCGCCGAAAACCCCTCGCCTATGACCGACCTCACCCAGCGCCGCCAGTTCCTCAAACTCACCGCCGCCAGCGCATTTTCCAGCGCGTTTTCTCCTTCATTCGGCCGCTCTGCGGAATTGACCAGCTCGATCTATCTGAGAATCATTCCCGCACAGAAGCAACTCGACGCCGGTTGGGCCTTGTCGCTGGCGAAGCGCGGCGCGGCGTCCGACGCCGGCATCCGGACCCATGAGAAGTCCCACCTGCCGAACATCGGCATGACCGTCGGCGGCATCGGTTGTGGCACGGTCTATCTGTCCGGAGATGGGCGGCTCTACGTGTGGGACATTTTCCACCAGGCCCATGTAGGAGTCGTTCCCAACAAAGCGAAGATCCCCGAAGGCCTCGAAAACATCAGCGTCGGAGGGAAATTCGTGCGCGAGGCCGACGGCGCGAACTACATCAGCCCGCCCACCGCCGACAATCAGCCGAATCCTTTCAAACAAGGCTTCACACTCACCCTCGACGGTGATCCAAAACCTCGGCCGCTCGATCTGACCGGCTGGGAGAAAGTTGCCTTCACCGGGCGGTGGCCGCTCGGGCTGGTGGATTACTCCGATCCCGCGTTGCCTGTTAGCGTGAAGTTGGAATCGTGGACGCCCCTCATCCCGCTCGCCACCGACGACTCGTCCCTGCCGGTCACCCTGATGGAATACACGGTGGAAAACCGGAGCGACAAGCCGGTCAAGGGCCGTCTCGCCGGACTGTGGGAAAACCCCGTGCTGATCCTCTCGCGCCAACCATCCGGACCCAAGCCGACCTCGCGGATTGTTAGGGAAAACGGACGGATCATCCTGCTCCACCAAGCGCCGGCAGACGCCGGCACCAGTGCCGGCTCGGGTGATTTCGGCACCGCAGCCCTCACCCTGTTAGGCGACGTTTCGAAAACGGAAACCAACTCCACCGATCAACTCAGCGCCGGATTCCAGCTCCAGCCTGGTGAAAAGACAACAATCCGGTTCCTCCTCACCTGGCATTTCGCCAACATGAAGGCGCTCCCCGGAGTCGGCCAACAAGTGCCCCATTACACCACCCGTTTCGCTGATGCCGCCGCCGTTGCCGCACATGTGGCGGATCGCTTCGACGAACTGCGCTCCGCCACGATGCGTTGGGTCGCCACCTGGAACGACTCCACGCTGCCGCAGTGGTTGCTCGACCGCTCCATTCTAACAACCAACACCCTTCAAACCACCAACTGCCACGTCTTCGCAGACCGCCGCTTCTGGGCGTGGGAAGGCATCGGCTGCTGCGCGGGCACCTGCGCGCATGTCTGGCACTATGCGCAGGGCGTCGCCCGCTTGTTTCCGGACCTAGAGCGGAACCTGCGGGAAGTCACCGATTTCGGAGTCGCCATCAACCCGGACGGCAGTATCCGCTTTCGCGCCGAGGCGGCGAAAACCGTCGCCATCGACTCGCAAACCGGCATTATTCTCCGCACCTGGCGCGAGCACCTCGGATCTCCTGATAGAAAGTTCCTAAAACGCGTCTGGCCCGCTGCCAAACGCGCACTCGAATGGCTCGTGCGCTTCGATGAAGACGGCCGCGGCGGACTTGATGGCCTGCTCGACGGAAAACAGCACAACACCCTCGACGCCGAGTGGTATGGCAAGGTCCACTGCCTCTGCTCGCTTTATCTAGCCTCGCTGTTAGCCGGCCGGGCAATGGCGTTGGAAATGGGCGACAAGGCTTTCTCCGCCAAGTGCGAAAAAATCCACGCGATGGGTGCGGAAAAAATCGCCACGCTCTTCAACGGCGAGTTTTACATCCAGGACGAGGATCCCGCCCATGCCAAGGCGATCGGCGTTGGCCAAGGTT
>JAYWDF010000731.1:0-4048 GCA_043779985.1 Akkermansiaceae bacterium
CGCCAAGGAAATCACCGTCGAGCCCGGTGCCACCGTCACGATCAAGGACAACGGCGCTTACTCGCTCATCGTCGTGCAAGGCGAAGGCTTCGCTAACAAGCTGCGCCTCAACTGCCCGAAACTCCTGCGATTCAACGAGCTCGCCAACGACGAATTCTTCTGCACTGAGTCCTCCGCCCAACAAGGAGTCACCTTCACGAATACTTCTCTCACCGAGCCGCTCGTGGCGCTGAGATACTTCGGTCCCGAAGTGAATCCCAACGCACCCGCGATGGGCGCCTACAAAAAACACTAACTTCCAAAAACCATGAAACTGCACAACGCCATGTGGCCCGGTCTCGTCGGCAAGGAGCCCGGCACCGACCATCCGCCGATCTCCCTCGAACACATGCTCGAACTCACCGCCGCCGCTGAGGTGAACGGCCGGAAATTCGACGGCATCGACTACTTCCTTTTCCATCCGCATACCGATCCCGACGCCTCGGAATCCGACATCCGGAAAATCGCCGATCTCATCGCCAGCCACAATCTCAAGGTCGGCTCCCTCGTCGCGCCCATCTGGCCGGGCACCGTCGGTGATGCCGCCATGGGCGATGCCGAAGCCCGCCGCAAGTTCGTGCTGGCCGTCGAGAAAGCCTGCCGCATCGCGAAGATCTTCAACGAACACGGCGTCCGCGAATACGGAGTCATCCGCATCGACTCCGCCAGCTCGGTAACGGAATGGGCGAAAGACCCTGTTGGAAATACCCAGCGCATCGCCGAGACCTTCCGCGAGGCCGGCAAGATCGCCGAGCAACACGGCGAGCGCCTGGCCGCCGAAGGCGAAATCTGTTGGGGCGGCATGCACTCGTGGAAGGCCATGCTCGACACCCTCGAATCGACCGGCATGCCAAACACCGTCGGTTTCCAAGCCGACCTCGCCCACACCTATCTCTATCTACTCGGCTACAACGCTCCCGAGGCAGCGCTGCTCAAGGAAGGCTATTCCGAGGACGAATTCTGGGCAGCCTACACCACCATGACCGACGCCCTCCGCCCGTGGACCTTCGATTTCCACGTCGCCCAGAACGACGGCTCCGTCCACGGCACCGGATCCCACGACAAGACCGGCCGCCACTGCCTTGCCGACGATCCGAACGGCAAGCTCGACATCGCCCGGGCCTCCGCGTTCTGGCTCAGGGACGCCGCCGCCCGTGGAATGAAGCACATCTGCTGGGACGGCTGCATGTTCTCTAACCAAGTCCTCGAAACACCAAGCACCTGGCAGCACATCCTCGAAGCCATGATCAAGGTCGACCAAGCCATTTAAAGCCAATCCCTCATGAAAAAACCAATCCGCATCGGCCTCATCGGCTACGGCTTCATGGGCCGCACCCACTCGAACGCCTACTCGCAGCTCGCCCATTTTTTTGATACCGAACACATCCCGATCCGCCAAGCCGTCTGCGGTCGCGATGAGGAAAAGGTCAAGGCTTTCGCCGAGAAATGGGGCTACGCGTCCTATGAAACCGACTGGCGCGAACTCGTCAAACGCGCGGACATCGACGCCATCGACATTTGCACGCCCAACGATTCCCATGCCGAGATCGCCCTCGCCTGCATCGCCAACGGCAAGATGATCCTCTGTGAGAAGCCCCTCGCTCTCAACGGCACGCAAGGCGAAGCCATGGTGGAAGCCGTCGAAAAATCCGGACTGCCGAATCTCGTCTGGTATAACTACCGCTTCCTTCCCGCCGTCACTCACGCGAAGAACATCGTCGACGCCGGCGAACTCGGGCGCATCTTCCACTATCGCGCGAATTTCCTCCAAGACTGGACGATTTCCGAAGATCTGCCGCAAGGTGGTGCCGGACTCTGGCGCCTCGATGCCGCTGCTGCCGGTTCCGGCGTCACTGGAGATTTGTTAGCCCACTGCATCGACACCGCACGCTGGATCAATGGCGACATTGTCTCGGTAAGCGCGATGACCGAAACCTTCATCAAGGAGCGTGTCCACACCGCCACCGGGGAGAAACACCCGGTCACCATCGACGACGCCTGCGCCTTCCTCGCCCGTTTTGAGAACGGCTCGCTCGCCATCTTCGAGTCCACCCGCTACGCCCGCGGTCACAAGGCGCTCTACACTTTTGAAATCAACGGCGAGAAAAAATCCCTCTCGTGGGACCTTCACGACCTCAACAAGCTCGCCTATTTCGACCACGGAGTCCCCGGCGACCGCCGCGGGTGGAGCAGCATCCATTGCACCGACGGCGACCACCCGTACGCAGGGAACTGGTGGGTGCCGGGTCTTTGCCTTGGCTACGAGCACTCCTTCACTCACGCCCTCGCCGAGTTCTTCAAATCGCTCGATGAACCTAGCGCCGAGAAGCGTTACCCGGACTTCCGTCATGCCCTCGGCACCCAATACGTCTGCGACGCCGTTCTGGAATCCGCCAAAACCAAGCAGTGGGTGGATGTGAAAAAATCCTAAGAATGCGTGTTACCCGCTTAGGGAAAATGCACACCCTCAAAAGAACAGGGCTTTCTCCTGTTCCACGGAGGAGAAAGCATTGAGATACATGGCAGCCGACCACGATTGCCAATCCTCGCCAGCGGGAGTGCGCAATACGCCGGATCACCAGGTTCAGACATCCTCATCATTTTCCCAACTGTCACCTCAATCGGTCAGGACCGTCGCATCATCAAGATGCCCGATAAGGGCGAGTCGACATCCGCCTCCCAGCTCAGGCCAGGCGAGTGATCGCCGGGCTGAATCCTCTCGCGCGTGGATCGAAATCCTCCCGCTCGTGTTCGGCCTGACTTGCTCGATGCGATATCAACACCCCTCATTTTGCAAACCGCCCCTTGACCGGTTGCGATCACTGGCCACCTTCGGCCATGTCACGGACTATTTTGATGATCGGCGGAAACTCAGGGATCGGCCTGGCGACGGCGCGCTTGCTACAAGCACAGGGAAATACGCTCATCGCCGCTGCCCGCAGCGGTGGCCCGCTGGACGAATTGGGCATCCCTGTGCAGCCCTTCGACGCCGAGAATCCCGGGCTGCTGAGTCTCCCGTCCGTATTGGACGGCCTCGTCTATTTCCCCGGAACCATCACGCTCAAGCCCTTCCACCGGCTCACGTCGCAGGATTTTCTGAGGGACTATCAAGTCAATTGTCTCGGCGCGGTCGCCGTGTTGCAGGCGGCGCTGCCTGCTTTGAAAGCATCACCTTTTGCCTCGGTAGTGCTATTTTCAAGCATCGCCGCCGCGCAAGGACTCGCGTTTCACGCGTCGATTGCCGCCGCCAAGGGTGCGGTTGAAGGGCTCACCCTGTCGCTCGCCGCCGAACTCGCGCCGCGGATCCGGGTGAATGCCATCGCGCCCTCGCTCACTGATACCCCGCTCGCGGCTGCGCTTTTGAATTCGGACGCGAAAATGGAAGCCTCCGCCAAACGCCACCCGCTCCAACAAGTCGGCAACCCCGATGACATTGCGCAGCTCGTCGCATTCCTTCTATCCGACGCCTCGAAATTTTTCACTGGACAAGTCCTCCGCCCGGACGGCGGGCTTTCTTCAGTGCGCACCTTTTAACCATGCACACCTTCTCCGCCGCAGACATCGCAGGGATGGACCTGCTAGCCCGGGTCCAGTTCGCCACCTCGCTTCCCGGGCCCAAACCGATCAGCCTGATCGGAACCGCGGACAACGCCGGCCAAACCAATCTGGCACCATTCTCCAGCATCCTTCACCTGGGCTCGAGCCCCTGCCTGCTAGGAATGGTGAGCCGACCCGATCTCGTGGACCGCCACACCTTGGCCAACCTGATAGAAACCCGGGTATGGACCATCAACCATCTCCACCCGGAAATTCTCGATGCCGCCCATCAATGCTCGGCACGCTACCCCAAGGATACCTCGGAGTTCGACGCCACCGGCCTCACCGCCCATTACGAACCTGGCTTTGCCGCGCCTTTCGTCAGAGAATCCCGCTTCCGGATCGGCATGGAGCTGGAAGACATCATCCACATCCCGGTCAACCAAACGAAGCTGATTGTCGGCCGCGTGGT
>JAYWDF010000732.1:0-4045 GCA_043779985.1 Akkermansiaceae bacterium
GCCCGCGGCTTTTTCGATACACGTGTAGGCCAGCCATTCGGCCCGCCACTTCCAGCGATTGGGGTGATTTTCGGGCGACTCGCTGGACACTGCCCGTTCTGTAACCAGTCCGGCACTTTGATGCAAGACCGATGCCGCAACCCGCGCCGTCACTGGACTTGCCACGAGTGCTTCGCCCAGAAGCGGTGCAGGTCATCGACCGAGCCGTTGAACGCGTTGTGCTCCAGCGGGCGGTCCATCGAGCCAAAATAAGTCGGCGATTTCCACGGGCCGGCATGGTAGTGCTTGGAAACCGAGCGGCCTGACCACTCGACACCGGCGTATTGCCACATCGCCCAGTCGGTCCAAATGCCGTACGCCTTCATCAACTTCTGCGGATTCTGAAACGCCGCGGTGGGCGAGTAGAGCGCGATCCAGTACGGGCATTGGCAAATGCGGCGCTTCTGGGCGGGAGTGGCATTGCACAGCGATGTCCGCAGGCGGTCGCTGTTTTCCAGATAGATCGCGGGCAGCACGCCGGTGCGCTGTTCGACCCGGTCGATGAAGGCTACCAGATCCGCGGGGCTGGACTTGTTATCGAAGTCGCCGACGAGCAAGATCCGCCGGCCTTGCAGTCCGCGACTGGCGGCGATTTCGCGCAGCCGGTTGATGTATTGGTCGGCCTGCGCGACGGGACTGGCGGATTTCAGCACGAAATAATAAGTGCCCAGCATCATCCCTTGGCGGTTCGCAGCACTGAGGAAGTCCGCGCACTTGTCATCGAGCACGCCACCCTTGCCGCAGCGTGCGATCAGGCCATGGGCGCCATTTCGCTGCAGCGCGGACACATCGTTCGCGGAAAACGAGTCGCCGGAGCGCTGCTTTTCCTTCGGATCATAAGAGGAGACGTTGACGATTTTCGGCGCGTCCAGCATCGCCATTCGTCCGTAGCCACCGCCGCAGCTGTTCAGAAGGATCGGGAAAAGTGCCGCGAGAACGGGGATCGAAATTTTCATGCGCCAGCTAATCGCAGGTGCCTCTGCAATGCAAGGAGCGAAGCGACCCCAAGAGAGTCATTCCATCGCGCAAGCGCCGGACATGCATTCCCATTTCCAAGAGGCCTGCGGCTGGCACTGGCGGAAAATTGGAGGGCGTCGCGAGCGTTTCCGCCTTGCTTCGCCGCGGCTTTGTATGGCAAAGCAAGGCATGACGACGCAGGAAGAAGCGGCAGAGCAATTGCGGGTGATCCGTTCGGTGATGGAGCGGGCGACGATTTTCCGGGCCTTGTCCGGGGAGACCGCCTTGATCGGCGGGGCGGCGGCCTTGGCGGCGGCGTGGCTGTCCGAGGGGCGCCACGGTTGGGGCTGGGCAGGTTGGTGGTTGGGCGGGCTGGCTTTGGTGCTGGCGTTCAATGCGTTCCAGATTTTCCGAATGAAGGTCGCGCACCATCGACCGTTCTGGAGTTCCGGGCTGCGGGTGGCGCTGAGGGGGGTCCTGCCGTCCTTGCTCGCGGGTGGGTTTCTCGGCCTGCTTTTCGTCCGCGGCGGTCAGGATCTGCCGGCCGCTTGCCTGTGGATTTTGCACTACGGCTTGGCTTTGTTAGCGATTCGTGAGTTCGCGCCGAAGTCAATGGTCTGGCTCGGATGGGCTTTCGTGATCTTCGGCGGGCTCAGCCTCGCGGGAGTCAGCGACGTCATCCACGTGCCCGCCGAGTGGCTAAGGACGCTGAACGGCTCGCGCCTGATGGCGATCGGCTTCGGCGGCTTTCACTTGATTTATGGCGCGCTGATCGTCACCACGGCGCGGCGCGAAGAAATGCCGGCATGATCGATTTCTCCCAACTGGACCGAACGATTCACGAGAAAGGGCGGCTGTCGATCATGACGCTGCTCGCCTCGCGGGCCGATCCGTGGGCGTTCCAGGATCTCAAATCGCAGCTCGAGATGTCGGACGGGAACCTCATCAGCCACCTGCGGACCTTGGAGAAAGCCGAGTTTATCACCGGGGAAAAGCTCACCGGTGATGGCCGCCCCCAAACGCTCTACCTGCTGACGGTGAGTGGGCGCGCCGCGTTCGTCGCCTACCTCGGGGTTTTGGAACAAATTCTCGGACTCGGGAAATAATCCGCTTGCACCAAAGTTACTTTGCGATACAAAGCGTGTCGCCATGCAACGATTTCATCCCACTCCGCGGCCAAATACTTTGCACGACAAAGTAATGGCCGACCTTGCCGAAAAGCGCTTCATGCCTTCGGCCCCGACGCGGACGGAGTTGAGGATTGCCACCACGCTGGGCATGGACGACGACACCCGATCGGCCTTGGCAAGGATCACCCGGTTGGCGGCGTCCCAGAGGACGGGCGTCGCCGGCCGCTTCATGCCGGACGCCGGTGTGAGCGCGCTGCTTGCCACGCTGGGCGTCGCGGAAGACGTCGACGAAGCGGATTTTTTCAAGTTCCGCAGCCTGGTCATCCCCTACAGTGGCGTTCCCACGCACCAACGCCGCAACTGGGAGGAGGCAGGCGTAAAGCTCGAAGACCTGACCTCGCCCCAAGTCCGGCGGGCGCAAGTGGCGCTGGGCCTGCTGCGCATGGAAGGCGCGCAAGCGCTGGTCATCGGGCGGCATGAGGACGCCGAGAGCATCGCAATTTCCGGAGGCGGCGCTGGCACCCGAATCCTTGAGGACACCACAGATACCGCGCGGTTGGTATTCTCGCCGGCATTCGGAGTGGTCTGTCAAACGACCCTGTCACCGCGGCGGGTGTCGTGGTTGGTCCAGCAGTTGCGTCTGCGTTGGCGGGATGCGCGGGTCACGTTTCTGGACACCGTCTCACCGGCGATGACGGCGCGGGAAGAGGCGCTGGAGCGCCTGCTGATCGTATGCGACCGGGTGGTGATCGTCGGGGACGCCGGCGAAGCGTCCTGTGAGGCCTTGATGGAAACGGCGCTGCGCCGAGGCAAGCCGGGAGTCGTTGTGGCAGGCCCCGAGGCACTGGATCTGGCGGATTTGAAAGCGAACGAGAAAATCGCCCTCACGGCCGGAGCGTTTGCCACCGACGATGCGATCCGCGCCACCGCCGAGGCACTGGTGCGCAGGTGATGCGCGCGTCAGCGCTCGAGGATCTCGACTTCGTAGCCGTCCGGGTCGGTGACAAAAGCCATTTTCCGCGCGCCGGAAGCGAACTTCTCCCGCCAAGCGGAGGGCCAGATTTCGATTCCGGCTTTTTCGACCTTGTCGCAGTAGTCAATGATGTCGTCCACGCCGAGCGCCGTGTGCATCAAGTCTTCCGGACAGGTCGCGGTGTATTCCGGGGAGTGGCAGAGCTCGAGGAAGACGTCGTTTCCTGGGAGTTCAAGAAAGGCGAGGCTATTGCCCTGGGGCGACTCCTTGAACTCGCCCAAGCTGTAGCCGAGGCTTTTATAAAAGCTGATGGAGCGGTCGAGATCGCGGACGCGGATGCGGGTGTGGAGAAAGCGGATCATGGTGGGATGACCGTGCCGCAAAAAGCCGGCCTTGCCAAACGGCTAATGAGCACGGCTTCGCATTTTCCACGCTTGGGGTGATGATTCATTGCAAGCGGGGGTAACGGGTGTTATTTTCGCAATGCTATGAAAAACATCATCGTCGCCGTCGATTTCTCAAATGCTACATCAGGAGTGCTGGAAATGGCGGTTGGACTCGCTAAATCCTTTGGCGCGGGGCTGCAGTTGCTCCACGTGGTCGAACCGGAACCCAGCTACACCGCATACGGCTTCACACCGGATGAGTTCCCAGCCATGAACGCCTTCCACGAGGAGGCGAAGCGCCGGGCGACTCTCAAGCTCGACGAACTCCTCGCGACCGTCCGGGTCGATCTGCCGGGTGCCACCTGCAAAATGGCGGAAGGCAGCCCGCTCTACACGCTGCTCGACCATGTGAAACAAAGTGGCGCCGACTTCGTCGTCGTCGGCTCGCACGGGCATGGCGTCATCGCCTCATTGCTGCTAGGCAGCGTGGCGGAGGGAATGGTGCGCAAGGCCACGGTGCCAACACTTGTCGTTCCAGCAGGAGCGGAGTAGTGACACAG
>JAYWDF010000733.1:0-4044 GCA_043779985.1 Akkermansiaceae bacterium
CCGGGTGTCATGAATCCTGGCGCAACGACTCACCCCCTCCGGTGTCATTTATCATTGGCGCAATACGCATGCCTCTGGGGGACACCTGAATGGAGTTAGTCCTTGATTCCCGCATTGAGGATCAGGATCCGCCGGATCTCGCGGATCGCTTGCGGGTGATTGAACGAACCATGGTTGCCCGGCACGATCAATTCCGACTGGGCGCTGGCCAGGTGGGAGCTCCAATAGGGCACCACGCCGTCGCTGCTGTTGGGCGTGTTTCCCTTGCCCCGGTCGCCGATGATGGAGTGGTGGGGGACTTGGATGGGAAGTTGATCGAGCGCCTTGTAGAGCGGGTTGGTGGGCGAGAGCCCGGCGACGCTGGTGAGTTTGCCGCGGTCGATGATGTTGCTGGGCAGGTCGATGAAGGCGCTGGTGATGGTGGTGGGCAGTGAGAGGATCTTGATGAACCAGGAGGTGAGAGAAAGGTCGGCGAGCCCGCTGCCGCGTTGCGGCGTGCAAATATAGATTTCGCGGCCGATGTTTGGATCTGCCGAGAAGAGAGTGACCCGCTTCGCCATGTGGTTGGGAGGAAGCTTTTGATAGAGAGCTTCCGCATTTTCAGCGAGTTGGTTTTCCCAGATTATCCGGCCCGGTGTGACCACCTGCATCCGTGCAAGCAGGCCACCCATGCTGTGTCCGATGAGGACCATTTTTTTCGGGTGACCGATAAGGGCTTCGAGTGCCCTCAATTCCTCGCGCAAGCGCATCGAGGAATAGCTGATGGGCCATCCGGTGGGGTAGTAAAAGAGCATGAACTGATAGCGCCCGCGGAGCTTGGGGTCGGCGCGGAGATCGTTGATGACATCCTTCCACATCCGCGGGTGGGAGTTGAGTCCGTGGATTAGAACCACTGGAATCCGGTCCGGATCATAGGGCTCTAACATGATTAGCTTGGAGTCAAGCACGCCCGGGTGGATCAGGCCGGTGAGTGCGATTTTGAACTCATTGATGTCAGCGGTTTGTTGGACGATCGGCGCGGTGAAGTCAGCGGCCAGCGGATAGTCGGTGCGTCCGAGGTGGATTCGTGAAATGAAGGTCGGATCGTAGCCAACGATCGAGGCCTTGCGGGGGCGCCCGGGCTTAGAACGGGGCTCGAATGAAAGCACTGCGGTGATCGGTTCCAGGTAGCTGCGGCTGCTGACGAAGCGCTGCATCTTCGAATCGTCCGGGCGTTTCCACTTCGGAGCACAGGGAACGCCGACCCCTTCCTCGGAATACCAGTCCTTGCAGAGCGTGCGTTTTACCTCGCGAGCGGGTTTGGCGGATTCGAGCCGGGCGAGCGGGTAGATTCCGGGCTTTTGCTGGATCGTCGCGCTTACCTGGTAGCTGCAGCCTGCGTAGGTGAAGGTCTTCTCGGGCTTGTATTTCGAGCCCACAAAATTCACGGCGACGCCCTCGGTGGCGGTCGTGATGATCCGGAGCGCGTGTTGCTGGAGTTCGCTCAGGCTTCCGATGCTTTTGATGGTGCCGCCATCGGTATCAAGCTGGTCCCATGCGATTTCCGCAGCGCGCATCCGATAGACTGCCGCAGCTTCGTGCTCGTTTGACGATTGTTCGGCTTGTTTCAACAGGGCGTCCGCCGCTGCCAGAGAGTTGCTACGCAGCTCAGTGTCCGCCGTCTTCCCGGGTGGGAGAACAGTCCCGCACGAAGTGAGAAAAGCCGTGAAGGCAGTCGCCGCCAGGGCCGGGAAAGAACGGGGGGGGAACATCGCGGGGAGATCGGCTTGAGAGCTTTTTGGGAAACGGAAAATTGCTCAGAACAAGCTGAACCAACTGCGCCTTACCGTTGGAAAAAGCTCCTTGTTGAAGCGCTGCATGAGCTGCGTGGACCACTCGTCACAGATTTGTTCATTCGGCTTTGAGAAGCTGGTTTTACTCGCATCCAAGACCTTGATATCCGGTCCGCGCCGGTCAGCGGCGGTAGTGACCAGCTTGCCGGTGGCAGCGTCTCGCGTCCGCGATTCGAAGGCGCACTGAGGCGCTCCGGTCAAGGCGCTTACGACGCTACCCGCAGGAAGGGGTGTTCCCACGGCGGTCGCGGTGGCTGAATCGAAGCGGACTTCCGTCAAGGCCACTTCGAGAATCAAGGTGCCCGGCTGCTGGCTATCCGGCGTTTTATAGAACATGCACACCGGCGAGGAGAATGCTTTCTGGAGCGAACGATCCCAGTAACGCGCCAGTGCGTTGCAGCGTTTCAGATAGGCACGCTTGTTTGGAATGGTTGTGCTTTTGCTTTCCTCCCAGCGCTCGCTGCGAAGAAATGCCGTGGTGATGGGGCGCACCACGATGTATTTGTATTTCGCCAGATCGGCGTTCGGGTCGCGCCACGAGTGCTCAAAGGGGAGCCGGCCCACCCGTTGTGATGGATCGACACCGGTGGCTTTGAGAAATTTTGTCGGCTCGGCGTGGGTCCCCACATCTTTGAGTCCGCAGCTGCCGAGGGCGAGCGTGAGCAGGATGGAGCTGGTGAGCGTGGACAGGGCGGTGGTTGTCATGATTTTCAGGTGGATGCGTGCGCAGTGATTTCATAGGGGGCACGGACCATTGCGACAAGGGGCTTTGTCGCCGCGGTTCGTGGATCTTGACTGAGGTCTGGTCATTTCTGCGTCGTCCTTGTCGCACTGCAAACGGGAATTGCGATTTTTCTCGTTGACGCAGACCTTGGAATGGTTATTTTTGGTCGCAAGTGAGACGCATTCTCAATAGTGAGAATCCTGCACCGCTGATTAACTTGATTCAAAATGATGAAACGATACTCCCATCTGACCCCTGTTCGAAATTTCTTCGCCCTTCTTGGAGGCGCGCTCTGCCTGGTTCATGCCGCGGAAGCGGGAAGCCGGCGCTTCACCTACAGCTATGAAACCACCACCATGGCCGCGGGGGCGATGGAGTTGGAAAGCTCGGTGACTTGGAAAACGAACACGGCGGATGACTCCGAGTTCGAGCGATTCGACATGCGCCATGAATTTGAATACGGCGTCACCGACCGTCTCCAGCTGGCGCTCTATTTCGCGGATTGGCGTCACGAAAAGTCCGGCTCGGAGGGCGGCAAGTCCGAGTTCCGCGATGTTGCGGTGGAAGCCATTTACAATCTCACGGATCCAAACACGAGCCCGTTCGGTTCGGCGCTCTACGGCGAAATCAAGGGCAGCGACGACTTCATCGAGCTGGAAGGCAAGCTCCTGCTTCAGAAGAACCTCGGGTCGTGGATGTTCGTTTACAACGTCGGTGGCGAGATCGCATGGGAAGATGACTATCAGAACGACGAGGCGGAACTGATGCAAAGCGCTGGCGTCGCCTATCAGATCAATCCGGCGTGGTCGGTCGGTGCGGAGGTGCTGCATGAAATCGCCATGCCGGATGCGGAGCATCTGGGTGACAGCGGTGTCTATCTGGGACCGAATGTCGCCTGGCGGAGCAATCGCTTCTCGGTGGCGGTCACCGGCCTCTGGCAGCTCACCTCGATCTCCGACGAACCGGACTTCCAGCTCCGGACACTCTTCTCGGTGGATTTCTGATCATGAAAGCAAGGCTCGGTCGTCACACGACTTCAGGAAAGGTCCGCATGCTGCTTGCCGGGGCCGCAGTTGCGCTGATGGCGGGCGCTTGCGGGCCGGGCTACGTCGCTCCGGCGGTCACTCCACAACTGGCGAAGATTTCACGCTCGCCGCAAACTTTGTTGGAGCGCGGTCACTCGATCCATCAGGCGAAGTGCGCGAAATGTCACTCGTTTGAGAATCCGGCCAACTATGAGGTGGCTGAACTCTCCGACGAGATCATGCCGAAAATGGCCAGAAAGTCGAAGCTCGATGCCGCGGACGAGCGCGCGGTGCTGGTCTATCTGCTAGCTTCGCGCCAGCTTCCGGCCGATGCCGCCAAGTCCGTTCCATGAGTTGCGAGAGTGCGGCGGAAATTATTTCAGAGTGTCCTCGGCCTCCTTGGACCAGGCCCCGTCGCGATAGACCTCCGCTTCCAGCAGGCACGTGGACGCCGCGGGAATGA
>JAYWDF010000734.1:0-11216 GCA_043779985.1 Akkermansiaceae bacterium
GCCGGCGTAGTTGCCGGTCATGCTCATGCCGCTGAGGCCGGCTTTCTGAAAATTCTTGGCGAGGCCGAAGTCGGAGATCTTGGCTCGGTTGCGGTGGAGCAGGATGTTGTGCGGTTTGATGTCGCGGTGGACGAAGCCTTCCTTGTGGGCGGCGGCGAGGCCTTCGACCGCCTGGAGTGCCCACGGCATGAGCACGTCGGGCGGGATGGTGCCGCCACGGGACTGGGCGACATCGGCCAGTGAGCCGCCGTCGCAGTATTCCATGACGAAGAAGAAGGTGCCTTGGTCGGAGCCGCTATCGAGGAAGCGGACGATGTTAGGATGCTTGAGTCCGGCGATGACCTGCATTTCGCGCTTGAAGTGCTCGATGGCGCGGGGTTCCGCCTGAGCGCGCGAGAGCATGAGTTTCACCGCCACCGGATCGCCACCGGATTTCGGGATGGCGAGATAGACGGCCCCGCAGCCGCCGCGGCCGAGTTCGCGCTGCACGGCATAATCGGCGAGGGTGAAGATCGCTTTTTCCGGACTGCCAAAAATGAGTTGGCGCATGGCCTCGGGCGAGAGGCCGGACAAGTCGCCTTCCGGCAGGGCAGCGGGAACAACGGCGGCGTCCGGTGCGGTTTCCACCCGCACCTCGATGGTGGATTGGCCGACGGTGATGCGGTCGCCGTGTTTCAGGTCAATGCTCGGGTATTGACGGAGAGCGCCTTGTTCCGGGGTTTCGCCTTTTTCGCGTCCGCCGCACTTTTTCCCGTTGATGTGGGTGCCGTTCATGCTGCCGAGATCGCGCAGGGAAGCCATGGGCGGGCAGGCTTCGAGCAAGAAGTGGTGGCGAGAAACCTGCGGATCGCCAGGAACGCAGAGGTGGCAATCCGCCATCCGGCCGAGCAGAAAGGTGTCGTGCTCGGAGAGGGCGAAGGATTTGGAGGTGCCGTCGGAGCTGCGGACTTGGAGGTGGACGGTGGACATGGGGCGTTCTAATGAGGGATTACGGTTGAGACGAAAAATCGTCAACCTGAGGGGGGATGACGGGAGGCGAGACGCCTCCCACAACGAACTGCGGCGAGACGCCACAGCCACTTTTCAAGAGGCCGATGGTGTCGAGGCCTTGGAAGCCCATGGTTTCGAGTTTCTCGCGAAGCGTAGTGATGGCGGCGCCGGCGAGTTTGTGGGCGGCTTGTTTGGAGATGCCGAGGGTGGTGCCGATTTCGCTGTAAGTTTTGCCGTCGCGAATGCCTTCGGCGACTTGGCGGAGACGCGGAGAGAGGTTGGTCATTGCCTGTTCAAGGCGTTTCCCGGATTCGATAGCAGCGGCGTAATCGGGCAGCGGCCTGTCACGGCCGGGAATCTGTTGAACGCGGGCTTCCGGAGTGGTCGCGGACAGGGTAACTGGAAGGTCGAGATCGTAAACGTGGTGTCGATGATGCCGCACCTGGCGTTCGTAAAGATCCCGCAGAGTGTTTCGCATGGCGCGGGCGGCATAGGCGGCGAAATCGCCCTTGGCAGGATCGAAAAGCCGGGCCGCATGGGCGAGAGCTTCTTGGGCGGCCAGCTCGATCTCGGCGAAGGGAAGGCCGGGGATGTTTTCGAATTCCCGAGCGATCTTTGCCGCTAGGGGAAGGAGCTCAATCATCCGTTCTTCCATGACGGTGAAAAGCTAGCAGTCCGGAGACTTGCATGGCAAGCGTGGGGAAATGGATCCGCCCGGGCGAATGGGCGCAGACCTTGGTGCTTGAAAACAATCTGCGGGCGCTTGACTTGCTCACCAGTCGGCGCGGTGGCCTCCCGGATTACCGCCCCGCCGGACGTTATGTTAGCTGGCTTCTCCCGCGTCAGCGGATTGCCGGGGCGCCGGGGGTGCTGGTTCGTCCCGCGGCCCAAGAAGACCTTGAGCCGATGCAGGCCTTGTTGGATGCAGCTTCGCGGCGCCGGAGCTTCGCGGGCATGGTCAGCTTGCATGAATTGGAAAAGCCCGAGTGGAAGAATCTCATCGTGGGCGACTTTCTTGTTGCGGAGCGGCACGGTGCGATTGTCGGGATGATGGGTGTGTGGGACCAGAGCGGCTTCCAGCGACTCAGGATTCACAGCTATTCGCGAGCCATCGGGGCGCTGCGTCCGCTGTCCAATGCTTGGGCAAAGGTTTCCGGCGGCATTGCGCTGCCACCCGCCGGAAAGGCTCTTCCGCTGCGCAAGGCAACAGCGATCGCGTGTCACGGGGACGAGCCTGCGATCCTCCGGGCTCTGCTTTCAAAAGCCCTTGGGGGAAATCAGCAGGATATGCTGCTGCTAGGATTCTCGGTCCAGGATACTCTAACCGAAGCGTTGAAAGGACTGAAGGCGCGAATCGAATACGGTCGCCATTTCCTGGTTGGCTGGGAAGGATCGCCTCCGTCCTGGCGGGAGCCATTTGCATTCGATGCGGCAAGGATCTAGAGAAGTCGCAGTGGAATGTGTTTGTCTCCGGGTGATTACCTGCTAGGTTTTGGCAATGATAAATTATGGTCTGGCGTTAGCCATCATCGGCGCATTGCTTGGTACGGCCGGGCCTGTTTGCGGGCGCACTTGGACGAATGCGATCGGCAGGACCTTCGAGGCGGAGTTTGTGCGGATGGACGGAGCGAATGTGATTTTAGCGCTGGCGAACAGCCGGACATTTTCCATGCCGCTGGCGGAAATGAGCGCGGGTGACCAGGCGCTGTTGCTCGCAAGCGGGCGGCCAAGTCCGGCGGCGGCGGTGGCGTCGACCTTCAGCCGGCCTTGGCCGCGGGAGGTCCGCTTGGATGGGCCGGTCGCGTGCAAGGTGGTTTCCGAGGATGCGAAATCACGGCGCTACATTTATGAAAGCCCGAGCTACCGCTTCACTTGTGACGCGCGGGTGACCGATGATGCGTTGAGGAATTTTTCCGTGATGTTCGAAGCGACCCACAAGTATGCCCTGAGCATGCCGATGTCACTCGGCGGGGGGACGGTGCGACAGGGGAAACTGGACATTCTTCTCTTTGGCAGCATGGATCAATACGTGGCTGCGGGCGGGCCGCCGTCCAGCGCGGGTTGCTTCGCTCGGGGTGTTGTGTTAGTTCCGATGGCGAGTCTCGGTCTGAAGGAGGGCGGCACGGGTTTCAGTCTGGACAGCGCCCGTTATAACAACGTGCTTGTTCACGAGTTGGTCCACCAACTCACGCCGGCTGTCTATATGGTGCCCGGGGCAAGCGGATGGTTCAGCGAGGGCTTGGCGGAATACATGGCCATCACTCCCTACAACTGGGGATACTTCCGGCCGGACATCGAGGGAAGTTTGGTGAAGAGTTATGTCACTTCGCGCGGGGCAGGCGGGCTCGGCGGGCGGGCGTTAGGGGTTACTATCACCGCACCCAGGCTGAAGGATTTCATGCTGATGCCCTATGTCGAATATTCGGGCAAGAATGCGAACTTCAATTACGGCGTGGGACTGCTGCTGACACACTATTTTTTCCACATGGAGGGCGGCGGCAAGGCCTTGCGGGTCACGCAATTTCTCAAGGGTCTTCAATCCGGCCGGCAAGGGGAAACATCGCTCGCTCCGCTGCTTGGCGGCAGCACCTACGAAAAACTGGAAAGCGAGATTTCCACGGCGTGGGCGAAGATGGGGGTGCAAATCCGCTTCGGTGGATGATGGGACTATCGAGAGGCGCCGAGGCGGGTCGATCCGCCTGGTTTGTTAGCGCGGCGGCCGTGAAATCCGTCGGGCGGATCGTAGCACCCGACGGATTGGCTTTGAACCAGAACCATTTTGATCAGCCGTTCATCGGCACGAGGAACATGCAAGGTTTGCCCTCTGCGTTTACGATGGTCACTTTCGGCGAGGACGCGCCCTTGCCCGGAGGTCCTACGTGTTTGATGGTGAATTTCTTTTTGCATGAATCGCAATGCATGGAACCGCCATCGTGACAAAGTGCTGCGACCTCTTTCTCGTCCGCGGCTTCCTTGACGGTGATCGATTTGCATTCCATGCACACCATGGCGTAATGAGTGCCGGGTTTGATGCTTTGGATTTCCTCCACGGTGGAGGCTTGTGGGTAGGTTCCTATTTTGAAGGGGCCTTTGCCCGGAGGAGCAGCTGAGACAGAGCTGGTAAGCGCGACGGCAAATGCTGTGGCGAGGAGGATTTTCAGGGGGGATTTCATATTGCGTGGTTTTTCGTTGGTGTTTGAGCAGGTTTCACCGCTGCGGTTTGATTCGCACTCCGATGTCGACAGAATTTTACCGACATAGTCTGGCTTGGATCACAGCGCTGCGTGAAGATCAAGAAAACACGGACTGAGAGAATCATTCCGGATTTCCCGGGTGTGGGAGGCGGATGATGCCTGAAGGACTTCTCAGAGCTCCGCCAAGGTACCTTCAGTGACGCCGAGTTTTTCGAGGGCTTGGACCTCGTTGAGCAGGTCGTAGGCGTCGGACTTGCCGCTGAGCAGGTCCTGATAGGCGCGGATGGTTTTGGCGGCGTCTTCGGCCTCGTCAAGCAGCTCGACGCGGAAGCGCGAGAGGCCGGCGTTGCGGAGGTGCCCAAAGTATCGGGCGCCGGTCTGGGCCTTGCCGTTGAAGAGGGTGTTGCGGCAGCCGACGTCGGCTTGCAGGCGGTGGAGCTGGCCGACGCGGTCGCGGAGGTGGACGACGTGGGTTTCGCAGGGGCGGCCGCAGTCTTTGTAGGTGGTGCCGCTGGTAAGGAAGGTGCAGAAGACGCAGTGCTCCATATGGAACATCGGCATGTGCTGATGGAGTGTGAGTTCGAACCACTCGGGCGGGGCGCTGTGGAGGAGCTCGAGGACTTGTCCGATATTGAGGTCGTAGGAGACGGTGAGGTAGTCGAGCGCCGCCTCTTGCATGAGGAGCTTGGCGGTGATCGGGTTGGCGACGTTGAGCGAGAAGTCGCCGATTTTTTTCAAGTCACTACGATGCTTGTAGTAATGGAGCGCGCCAAGGTTGCGGAGAAGCAGGCCGTCGGGTTCGGCATTTTCGATGAGCTTCAAATAGCCGGTTTCGCCGGGCTTGAGGATGCGCGGGGTGGCGAGGTGGATTTGAGTATTTCCAGCGCGGACGAGGGCGACGGCGTCTTTGTAGCGGCGAGGGTCCTCGAAGTCGCAGTAGAGGGTTTCCACGCCGCACTCGAGGGCGGCGGTGACTTGGCCGAGGGTGCGGCAGAGGACGGATAATTGGGGGGCTTGGAGTTCGGATTTCGGATTCTGCGGGAGCAGGTCGAGATGGGTGGTGGTGATTTTCGGGAGGACCGGCTTGATGGCGGCAGCGGTTTCCAACTGTTTGACGAGGGCGCGGCGGAGCTGGTTCAGGGCAGAAACTGCGATGTGGCAGTTTCCTTCCAGCTGGTTGTCGAGGGTGCCGAGTTCGAAGGAGGAGTCGCCGAGACGGCCGAGTTGTTCGACGAGTTTTTCCGTTCCTAGCGGATGTTTCGCCGCTTCCTGGAGCGGGACTTCACTGTGTACAAGGAACTCGCCGCTGCGCACTTCCATGGGTTCGCCGGGTTTGCCGGTGACGACGAGGTAAGCGGGGATTTTTTCTCAGCGGGGCGTGAGTTCTGCCAGAAGCGGCGGAGCTCGGAGTCGAGCTTGGGATCGGAGGTTTTGTAAAGGGTCTGGCCAGGCTTGATCCGGTCGAAATTGATGCCGCTGTAGGTGAGGTGGAAAATGAGGCGCTCGCCCTCGATGACCCAGATGCGCGCGCCTTGTTCGAGATCGCGGTTTTCCCCGGCATCGAAGACGACGCCGTCGCCGGCGGAGAAGGGGACTCCGGTTAGTTTCCCGAGTTTGATCCAGCCGGGGCCGCAATCGACGATCTCGCCGAGGAGCGGGCCGCGTTTTTTGCCGAACTTGCCGTGAGTGAGGTAGGGGTGGTTCGTGCCGGAGAACCAGCCGGTGCTGAGGCCGCGGGAGAAGGTCATTTCCAGCTCATAGCGGTCGGAGGGGGTGATGGGGGATTCCGCGTGCGCCATCGCGGCGTCGAGCGCTTTTCGATAGACGCGGGTGACGGCGGAGACGTATTCAGGGGACTTGAGGCGGCCTTCGATTTTGAAGGATTTCACTCCGGCGCGGACGAGTTCGGGGATGAGGTCGGCGGCGGCGAGGTCTTGCGGGCTGAGGAGGTAGCGGACGGCACCGAGATCGCGGGTTTCGCCATCGACGACGATTTCGTAGGGCATGCGGCAGGCTTGGGCGCACTCGCCGCGGTTGGCGCTGCGCTGGCCGAGCGACTCGCTGGTGAGGCATTGACCGGAGTAGGCGACGCAGAGGGCCCCGTGGACGAAGACCTCCATGGGCGTCGTGGTTTTCACGGAGGAGGCCTGAAAGCGCTCGATTTCCTTGATCGAAAGCTCGCGCGCAAGGACGGCGCGCTCGAGGGGGAAGAGCGACTCTACGAAGGCGAGGCCCTCCGGCGAGGTGATGGTCATCTGGGTGGAGGCGTGGAGTTCCACGTTCGGGGCGACCTCGCGGGCGAGCTTGGCGAGGCCGAGATCCTGGATGATGAGGGCGTCCACTCCGGCGGCGGCGATGCGGCGGAGTTGGTCTTCCGCGGCTTTCATTTCGCTGGTGAAGATGAGGGTGTTCATCGTCACGAAGCCCTTCACGCCGTGGCGATGGAGGTATTCCATGAGTTCCTCGAGATCCGCTTCGATGAAGTTGTCCGCGCGGAGGCGGGCATTGAACTTGGGCAAGCCGAAATAGATGGCGTCCGCGCCGGCCGCGACCGCCGCACGGGCGCAGTCCCAATTTCCCGCGGGCGAGAGGAGTTCGGGGGTGGGATCAAGGGCGCTTGCGTTCATGGGGAAAATGAAACACGAGGCGGCGGTGATAAACAGGAGCGAATTTAACCGATTGCCCTTCCCGCCTGCAAATGCGCGTGAAGCCGAGGTCCGGCAACACGCGGAGACTCCATGGTTTTCAAGCCGGCGAAGCCCGAGCGGCTCGTGCGATCAGGGCGCGGCGGCAGCGGACTTGGCCGCAGTGGCCGGGACTGCGGGCTTGAGCAAGGCCTTGAATTGATCGCCCCACTCGCGGGCGGAGGGATGGGTGATGTGTTTTTCGAGGTGGGCGAGCATGCGGACTGCGGCTCCGCTTTCGTCGCCGTTGCGGAAGAGGTCCATTTCCATTTCCCACTGCAGCTTGGGCTGGGTGTCGGTGAGAAATCGATCGTAGTCGGCGGAAGAGGTTTCCAAGGGGGTGGCGATTTTCCGGTCATCGCGGCGGGCACCCGCCTCGCCCTCGACCTTGGCCCCTTCCTGCAGGATGCGCTTGATCCAGCCGGCGCGCAACTCGGCGAGACGAGAGGGTGTCCGGTACGGAGGGAGCAGGATCTGCTCGTAAACTTGACCCAGCTGAATGGGCGAGAGCGGCCAGTTCTGCACTTTCACGGTCTCGATTTCATAAGCCCGGGCGAAAACGGACGCGGTCACGGCTTGGCTGAGAAGCGGCTCCTGGCTCTTGAGTTTTGCGTAGTCGCGAAAAATCGCGTCGACGGCTTCCTGGGCTTCGTTTGCGAGCTTGGCGCGATCGGCCTTTTCCGAGGTCGCCTGGAGGGTGAGGATGAGCCAGTGGAGTTGGTGGCGCAGGGCGAGCCGGAGGCTGGGGTCGGAGAGTTTCTCGGCCTCCTTGCGCTTCCATTCGCGAAACTCAGCGGGCTTTTTCTTCTGATCCTCGAACTTCACCTTATCCATGCAGTTGATGTAGAGCTCGATGGCGGCGTCGTCGCTGGCCATCGCGCTGCGATAGGCGGCCAGGGCGAGGCGGAAGCGGGCGTCGACCTTGGAATCCGCGGCTTCTTTCAATTTTTCGAGATTGCCGAGCAGCGTCTCGCGATCCGCATCGGAGAGGATTTCCGCGTGAGCGGTATTCAGAAACAGACTTGCACAAACCAGGAGAATGGGAACTCGCATGCGATGGTTCATCTCAAATCCGGAGGGCCGGGCCAAGACGGAAGGGAAAATAGTTTTGGGTCGGGTGCTTAGGGCCTTCCGCCTGTTTCCGCGCTTGGATTCTGGGGATTCTGGCGCATGCTCGGATTTGTCACCCACCCACCTTATGAATCCTGCTTTCCGTCGTTTGCTGGCGCTTGTTGTTGTGTTTATTACCGCATTTGTGGTGGTTGCCGCGCTGCGGACTTGGCGCTCGGGTGGCGATTTGCGCAGTTTGATTCCCGGATATTCCAAGAAGTCCGGGCAGTTCCGGCCGGAGGCGTTCACCCTTCCGGACAAGGCCCCGCTGGATCTGGGCGATGTGGAACTGCTTTCCCGGCTCAACAATGAGTATGCCAAATTGACCGAGGCCGTGGTGCCTTCCGTGGTCAGCATCGATACCGCCGGAGTCCGCAGCGAGCAGCTGCTGGACGGATGGGGGAGGACCAGCGTGCGCAACTACCCCACGCAGGGCCAAGGGTCCGGCGTGATCGTGACCAAGGAGGGCCACGTCATGACCAATCACCACGTCATCGCCGGCCAGCAGAAGATCCAAGTGAGGTTGCATGGTGGAAAGGCCTATTCGGCGCACTTGATCGGCGAGGACACGCTCCTCGACATCGCGGTGTTGAAGATCGATGCGGACGAGACCTTTACGCCACTCAAGATGGGCGACTCGTCGCAAGCCAAGGTCGGGCAAATCGTGATGGCGGTGGGCAATCCCTTCGGCTTGGGTGAGACGGTGACGCAGGGGATTATTTCCGCCAAAGAACGCTCGCTCTCGGACAACCAGCGGGATCTTTTCCAAACGGACGCGGCCATCAATCCGGGCAATTCAGGCGGGCCGTTGGTGAATCTGCGGGGCGAGATCATCGGCATCAACGTCGCGATTTTCTCCCCGGACAAGCAGAATCCCGGCTTCCAAGGCGTGGGATTTTCGATCCCCTCGAACGATGTGAAGGACTCGCTATTCCAAATCCTTGAGCGGGGTCGTCCGATTCGTGGCTACCTTGGCGTCCACATGCGCGATCTGGACCCCTCGGTCCGTTCGGCGCTCAGCTATCAGGATGCAGACGGGGCGGTGGTGCTCGAAATCGACCCCGGATCCCCCGCGCAAACTGCAGGGCTCCAATCCTGGGATGTGGTGCGCTCGATGAATGAGGAGAAAATCCATTCCTCGACGCAGCTGTTAGCCCTGTTGCAACGGGCGAAAGTCGGTGACGTGGTCGCCCTCGATGTCTGGCGGAAGGGCAAGGCCTTGCAGTTGAAGGCGACGATCGCCGAGAGTGGCGTGGCCGCGCCCGCCGCACCGCTTCCGGCCAGCCAGGGCCGCACGCGTAATCCCGATGATGTCCTCAAGGCGCTGGGCATTCTCGTGCGCGATCTATCCGTTCCTGAGCGGTTGCGCGGTTTCCGCGGTGTCGCAGTCACCGGCGTGACGGAGAACGGCCTCGCCGCGGAATTGGTGAAAATGGGAGACCTCATCATCGCGGTCAATAACACGCGCATCGGCAGCGCGAACGAGTTTTTCCTTCACCTCGCCGCCTCCGCCGCCGTGCAGGACACCGGGCTGCACCTAATCCGCGAGGGCCAAGTGCTGCGGGTGAATCTACCAGCTCTTCCGCGGGAAGACTGAGCCGGATTGAGTGAAATTTTCCCCGAGTTTTCCGCGTTTTAACCAAGTCTTCCATGCAACGTTCCAAGCTTCCTTACTTTTTTCTGGCCCTAGCAGCAGTCCTCGCTGCCGCAGCCGTGGTGCTTCTCATCCTTCGGCCCGGTGTGATTTCAAGGGCCCCCGCCAGCAGCAAGGCGCCGCAGGTCGATCCAGTGGTCCCGCCTAAAATCGGCGGCCTTGGCGAGCCCGCTACGCCGGAGGATCCGGACACGGCGCTGGCGGATCTGGGCATCGGCTTGGCCGTCGCCGACCCTGCGGAACTTGTCGCACAGATCGCCAAGGCGCTCGAAGCAGGCGATCTCGCGAAGCTCGGGCGCCTGATCGGCAAGACGGCGTTAGATCCTGAAACCATCGCGCGGCTCAAGGTTTTCTCCGCCACCCCGTTCCGGCTTCGGCAGCCGGATGGTTTCCGCGAAGTGGGCGAGTTGGAGTTGAACGCACGTTCGCGGTGGGCGCTTGAGTTAGAGGGGCAGGAGTCGGGGCGCGACCGGATTTTTCTCGATCTCCGCCGGGCCAATGGCAAGTGGATGGTGGAAAAACTCACCCTGCCGCCTGCCGCCGGCGAGCCGATCCCGAAGGCGGTTTTCGCGGATTCGCTGGGCGTGGCGGATGCCTTTCTCCAGGCGGTTCTCAAGCAGGACTTCGAGTTTGCGCGGGCTTTCGTGGATTCCGCGACGGTCTCTGATGCCAAGATCGCCGGGCTTTGCATCTTGTTTGAAGAGGGTGAATACCGGCTGCGCAAAACCAAGCCGCTGCGCTCGATGTTCCAGCGCGAGGACACCGTCGGTTACCTCGCCAATGTGGAAACCAAGGATGGCAAACAAAGTGCCCAATTCGCGATGACCCTCAAACAGCCGCCCGCGCCCTCGAACTGGATCGTTTCTGAAATCAACCTCAATCAATTGCTCGCGGACTACGCCCGGCGCGTCGGTGGAGGCGACCTCTACTACACGCCGCTGGTGAAGAATCCGGGGGGGGGCGACACCCTCGCCCTCTATTTCGAGTTCGACGAAGATGAAATGAATCCACGCACGCGTCGCCAGTTGGAAATCGTCAGCCTGATTCTCCGCTCGGATCCTGGCAAAAAAATGACCCTCAGCGGCCATGCCGACGCGCTCGGGACGAATGATTACAACAACAGCCTTTCGTCGCGCCGCGCGGATGTGGTGCGGGACTATTTGATCAAAGCCGGGGTCACCGCGAGCCAGATCGTGACCGTCGCGAAGGGAGCCAGCCAGCCGCGCCGGCCGAATGTCACGGAAACCGGCGCGGATAATCCGGAAGGCCGCCGGGCGAACCGCCGCACTGAGATCTATTTGGATTTTTAAACGTGCTCAACCGGTGATGGGAAAGGCTCCGGGCGGGACGGATCACCCCTTGCCGCCGTAAGATTCACCTCGGAGGCGGCGTATTTTCATCCCTCCTACCTCAAATGAGTTTCACTTTAAACTTTTTTTGACAGCGAGATGGCTATCTTGCCGCCAGTTCCGCCATGAATTTCTCTCGCCTCCTTCTATTTTCCAGCAGCTTGCTCATCGGTCTTAGTGGCTGCGGCACCCGCTCGACGCTCCACCCCGGCAAGGACCCGCTGCCCGCGGATTG
>JAYWDF010000735.1:0-4033 GCA_043779985.1 Akkermansiaceae bacterium
CTCGTGACTCATGCGTTAGGGGTGGTTTTCAGCATCGCGGCGCTGGTGACGATGGTTTTCCTCTCGGCGGGCGAGCCCTTGAAGATGGTCGCGGCAGCGGTCTTTGGCGTCTCGCTGATCCTGCTCTACCTGTCATCCACGCTCTATCACTTCTTCACCTCGCTGCGCTGGAAAGCGCATTTTCAATCGCTCGACCACGCCTGCATCTACCTGCTTATCGCCGGATCCTACACGCCGATCACGCTGATCACCCTGCGGGGGACTTGGGGTTGGTGCTTGTTTGGAGTCGTCTGGGGGCTGGCAGTCGCGGGCGTTTTGATCAAGACCTTGCGGAAGGGGAAAAAGGATCACTGGATTTCCACCGCGCTCTATCTGGCGATGGGTTGGTTGATCGTGTTTGCGATCGGCCCGCTGCTCCGCGGCCTGCCGCTGGCTGGGGTGGTGTGGTTAGTCGCGGGCGGGCTGAGCTACACCTTCGGGATTGTGTTTTACGCGTGGCACCGCCTGCCCTTCAATCATGCGATTTGGCATCTGTTTGTCCTCGGCGGCAGCGTGTGTCACGTCGTGGCGGTTTCCCGCTACGTTCTCGGCTGAAATACTCGTGAAGTCTTGGGCCTGGGGGATCCAGCAGCTCCCTTTTGCAGATCCCGGAGATTTCTCTAAGAAAGCGGTCGGGCCGGGCGTTCTTGTGGGTGAATGACACAGAATACCTCAATCGCACTCTTCAGTGCCGCGGCCATGATCGCGGCAGGAACCAGCCACGCTCAGGAATCAAGCGCCCCGCCGGTCGTCGGCAATGTGATGGTTAGCGGATCAGAGCTGATGGAAGACAAGCCCGACGGCGTGTTCGGCGAGCCGGAATGGGTGAAGCAGCGCCGCTTCAGCCTGACCCGGATCTACGTGCAGAAGGATCCCTGGGAAATGGGAGTCGAGCAGTGGTATCGGACCCGCACCTATGACGGCGGACGGGTCACCATGCGCTCCCAGACGGAATTTGAAATGGGCCTGCCCTTCCGCATGCAGCTCGATATTTATGAAAAGGCGATCCACGACAACAGTGACGGCAAGGGCTGGCAACAGGACGAGGTCGCCGTGGAGCTCCGCCACGCGCTGGCCGACTGGGGTGTCCTCCCGCTGAACCCCGCAATCTATGTCGAATACGCCTTCGCCCACGAGGGCAGCGACATCCTCGAGTCCAAGATCCTTTTCGGCGACGATTTCGGCCAGGGCTGGCATTGGGGCGCGAACCTCATCCACGAAACGCAGGTCTGGGGCGACCGGACCCATGAATTCGCCGTCTCCGGTGGAATTTCCAAGACCCTCGTCGACAGCTGTTTCTCCGTCGGCGTGGAAGGAAAATTGTCCCATGTCACCGACGAAAAATCCGAAGCCATCTTTGGTCCATCGGTCCAATGGCGACCCACTGCCAACACTCACCTTGATCTCGTCACCTTGGCCGGCCTTAATGACGCCTCCCCGAACATGGAATGCTGGCTGATCTTTGGTTTCGACTTCGGTGGCCCGTCGAAGGACGGAGGCTACAAGCCTACGTCACTGGGCGGGCATTAATATCTAACGATGAATTCCGGTCCGCAGAAACCGTGCATCACACGACCTCCGGCGCTTTCGCGCCCGGAGGTTTCGGTGGTGGTGGCGGGACCGGGGGCAAAGATCGGGGCGACTAGCAGGACTGGATTCTTGGTTTCACTCGGACTCCACGCCTGCATCATTGCAGCAGCGTGCGCGTTCACTTTCATGGCGACGCCGGAAGGGAGCGCGGGGGACGAAGGCGACTCCGCTCAAGCAGGAGATTTTGCAATTTCATCCCCGGCCCCGCCCGCCGCGCCTGCCACCACCTCACCGCGACCGCCTGCGCCCCGGATGCCGGTCATCGAGGCATTGGACTCCCCTGCATCCGTGCAAATGCCACCCGTGGAGCCGATGGCGCGGGTAACGGCCGACCCGCAAATTCGGCCGTCCCCTGCGGCGCCATCGCAAGGGCAATCAAAGGCTCAGTCCGGCACCCGCGCCGCCAAAACTGGCGGACCCAAGGGATCGGGCGGCAGCCAGTTGGCGAAGCGCGAGAGCCCGGTGCCACCGCCGAGGCTCCTTCATGCCCCGCCGCCGCGCTATCCGCAGGGAGCGAAGGCAGCCGGGAAATCCGGTAGAGTCGGCGTGCTCGTCCACGTCCGGGCCAATGGCTCCGCGGCTTCGACGAGCATCTATCACAGCAGCGGCAACCCTCAGCTCGACCAAGCGGCCACGGACGCGGCCCGCTCGTGGACGTTTTCCCCAACACCCTCGCTGGCCCCCGGGAAAACCGTCGCCGTCGTGGTGCAGGTCACCTTCGCACTCTAGGAATTTCCCTCTCAATCACGGGTGTCAATGGCGGCTGAAATGTGGACGGGCTGACGGCTTGGAATGCTGACCCCGGCGGTAGGGCTTGCCATGAGTGGGGGATCGCGGCTCTTAATGGACCACGTCCATGCCCGAGCTCCCCGAAGTCGAAACCACCCGCCGCGGTATCGAGCCACATGTGACTGGGGCGCGGATCGTCGAGGTGATCATCCGGCGGCATGATTTGCGCCAAGCGGTTCCCGAGGACATCATCTCGATCGAGGGGCGCTTCATGCAAGGGGTGACGCGGCGCTCGAAATATCTGTTACTAAAAATCGACGACGGTTCCACGCTGCTGATCCACCTGGGCATGTCTGGAAGCCTGCGGGTGATCGATCCGGCGGAGGAGTGGAAAAAGCACGACCACGTGGGCATCACCCTGGGCAATGGCAAGCAGCTGCGTTTTCACGATCCGCGGCGTTTTGGGTTGGTGCTGCGCATCAATGAACCGGATCCGCTGTCGCACTCCTTGTTAGCAGGGCTTGGCCCGGAGCCGCTGGAAACCGGGTTCACGGTGGAATGTCTCAAATCGGCCTGCGCGAAGCGTTCCTCGGCGATCAAGCAGGTGATCATGGATGCGAAAGTCGTCGTGGGAGTGGGAAATATCTATGCGTCCGAGGCCTTGTTCCGGGCGGGCGTCCGCCCTGCGACTCCGGCGAACAGGCTCACCAAGCCAAGATTAGGGAAACTTGTCGCCGCCATCCGTGAAGTTCTATCCGCATCGATCGAGGAAGGTGGGACGACCTTGCGGGATTTCCTCAACTCGGATGGCAAGCCGGGCTATTTCAAGCAGCGCTTGTTCGTGTATGACCGCAAGGGCGAGCCTTGCCGGGTCTGTGGAACGGCGATCCAGCAAGCGGTGTTAGGCCAGCGGGCGACGTACTGGTGTCCGGTGTGCCAAAAGTAGGCCGCTTCAGGCCCCTGCTGCGATTAGATCCGTCAAGTGGCCGCCATGCGCGGTCACCCATTTGCCTTTTTTCACGACCTTGGTGAAGCCAAGGCCGCTGGCGGCGGCGGCTTTGAAAACGTCCCAAGCTTGGGTCGCGAGGATCCCGGAAACGATCAGGTCGCCGCCGGGCGCGAGGGATTTGGCAATCACCGGCCAGGCTTCGATGAGGATGGTGGAGAATAGATTGGCGAGGACGACGTCGTAGCCCTTCTTGCGCGGCTTCCATCTTAGGACGTCCTGCTCGCGCATCAGGATTTCAGGGGTCCCGTTGCGCGCGATGTTGCGGACGCCGACAGCAACCGCGAAGGGGTCGAAATCGCAGGCGAAGGTCTCGCCCGAGCCCAGCTTCTTTGCGGCGATGGCGAGCACACCGGTGCCGGTTCCGAGATCGGCGACGGTCCATTCCGTGCCTTTGCGCGAGCGGGCGACGTCCACTAACAGGCGAAGGCAAGTCGAGGTGGTCGCATGATCGCCGGTGCCGAAGGCCATTTCCGGCGGGATGACGATGATTTCGCGCTTCGGATTGGCCATTTTAAGGTCGGCGAGTTCCTTGGGGCGCTTCTCCGCGGTGAGGACGAAGACGTCGCGCACTTTGACGGGGCGGGGGGCTTCGACGGGCTTGTCCCACTCGGCGCTGGCCATTTGGCGGACGCTGCCGCCGAACCGGGCGATGATGGCATCGGCTTC
>JAYWDF010000736.1:0-4028 GCA_043779985.1 Akkermansiaceae bacterium
CCTGATAGCAACCGGCAAAATCAGACCGGAAGAATTGTCGGAAGCGTTCAAAACCGCAATCGTGCCGGACGTCGGAGAAATCCGTGAGGCGTTCCAACAAGCTCAACTCCCGGTAATGGAAATCGCCAGAAAACTGGCGGAGGCAAGGTCTGGATCGGCGTGTTAGGCGGTGAGGCGAATTCCGTGATCGTGAAGTTAAACAAGGACCATGGCTCGATCCAGTCGAAGGTCATGAAGCGGGTGGTCCTCAAATCCACCCCCGTCCTGCGCATCATGCACGACTCCTCCGCCGTCCGCAGCGTGGAAATCGTGCCCCTCCTCGAAGAGGTGGACAAGCTGCCGAAAGCGCCCGAAGAGGACGCGTGAAGGGTGATATAGGCATTCCTGCCTGTTCTTCCGACGTCGACAGGCCGGAATACCCCCGTCCTTATCAGGTCGCCGCCCGCTGGCGGGCAAATCATCGCCAAGCTCCCGGAATGGTCCGCTCCGATCAGCGATTTCCATCGGAATCGCGCCATCATCCGATCCACACGAAAAAGCCTCGTACGAAACAAAATCCAGTCGCACGGAACGATCTCCCGCAAACAGGACAACCAGTTACTGACCGATTTGCGGAGCCTGCGATGCTTTGCTGACGATGACGCTCCTTGCATCGCGGAGGAGTTGAAGCCGATCCGCGTAGGCAGCGAGAAAGGCATCCAGTGTCGCCCGGACCTGGGAGCTGGCACCACCACCTGCACCACTGAAGACCATCACCCCGCCGGGTTTCAGGAGGTTCCATGCCTGGCACGCATCGGCCAGCAGGGAGGCAGCGGTCTCCGCGCCCGCATGATAAATGAAATCGAAGCTTTCCCAATAGCCCTCTCCCGCGATCATCCATGCCAGAATCTCCACGGACGTGCCTTCGTAGAGTTCGATCTGCCGCTCATGGCCATGGCTCT
This sequence comes from Akkermansiaceae bacterium, assembly GCA_043779985.1. Classification (GTDB taxonomy): domain Bacteria; phylum Verrucomicrobiota; class Verrucomicrobiia; order Verrucomicrobiales; family Akkermansiaceae; genus Luteolibacter. The sequence goes on from JAYWDF010000736.1 coordinate 942, forward strand.
TCGCATTCCTCATGAACTCCACTCGGATTTCTTCTCCTTGGCCAGACAGGGTATCGAAGGTTTCGATGCAATGAACCTCGCTCTCGCTATGGATGAAGAGGGTCTTCAGCATGAGATTTGCACTCACACCATTCTTCGATCCTATCTCCAAGGCCCTGACCGGCTGCTCCACTGCGAACCATCTTCGCCATTCCTCAGTGTCATCCTCGAACCACCAGCGATTTACATCCCGATCATGACCCGTAGGTCCTCCTTCCACGTCCGGGGTCTTTGCCAGAGCGCATATCGCTTCATGAATGCTTGATGCCTTCACGGGATGGCTGATTCCCGATACGACGGAATCCACCGCCGGGCGAAATCGATAGGTGCCGAAAAGCCGCCGGAATCCGGGCTCCACGAACCAATCGACGACTTTCATGCCGTGATTCGCGGCCAACGATGCGAATAGCACTTCATGAAATGCGAAGCGGCCGTTCACGCGCCGGAACTCCAATGCGCTGTCGATTAAACGGGCACTGATCCGGCACAGCGGTTCGAACGCACGCACCGGGTTCTCGAACCAAGGCTCTGCAAGATTCCAGCAATGCCAATGCGGATCCGCCACCCTCGAGCGGATGTCGATGGCGGCCAGATTCGCGCAGGTGGCGGTGGTTTTGGCGACCAAGGTTTTAAAAAAGGCAGAATTTCCCGCCACATCATCCTCCACGAACCACACCGCCTCATCCGGCTCCAACGTCTTCGAGAGATGAACCATCGCCCGCGACCAAGCCGTAATCGCTGGAAAATTTGCTGAAAAACCCATCAGCCCGGTGTAACCCGCCGCTTCCTCGTCCGGGTACCAAATACCCTCAGCGCCGGGGGTATCCACGATCACTTCCGCCAGCCCCAAGGGCGATAGAATTTTCTGCAAACGTCGGGACACAGGGCTGGATTCTCGCGCCAGAATCAGGAAGCGCTCCCTAACGGGAAGGGCCGTCACCGTCGCTTCTTCCAAATCCTTTGGCAGAATTAGGCTGTCTCCGGATACCCTCATCACGTTTTCACTCAGTCCGCGATCCATCGCGGTGACTTCCCCGTTGGCGCGCACCCGTTGGAAAGTGAAATCCAACAGCTCGGTCCTGACCCGGTTCCTCGCCAACCACTTCATCAGGATTTGTTCCGAGTTTCCCTGCCCACCACCCAACAGCCAGCCATCAGCAAAGGCTGTCCGGCAGCAATAGATCCCCATTTCCTCCTCTCCTCCCATCGCAAAGCGGTCATTCACGCCACCCCACGAGTGGAAGCGCGGCACGAATAGGGGGGACGGACATTCCTGTTCATCTTCTCCCACTTCGGCACCTCTTGTCGGGACAGAAATGTCCCGACTCCACCTCAAATCCCCCCGCGTCACCACCACCCGCGCATAGCTCCGCGTCTTTGTCCTTTGAAAAAATCTCCACGCCCGCTCCTGGGATTCCAGCGCCCGGCGGAAGTTCATCAAGGTCGCCCGGGCCTCTTCTTCGCTCGCCGTGCAATGGCGCATCGGATTTTTCGCAAACAAAGGTTCCCAATCCACCGTCCGGTCGAACCCCTCTTGCGATTCGAAGATCCCCCGCGCCTCCGGCAGCCATCTGGCTACCTCGCTTGGATCCAACATCAGCCCGGTTTCTCCGGTGCGCGGGTTCGTGATCTCCACCACGTCCCACGAGTGATAGAAAATGTCCACCTCTCCCAGCTTGGACAATGGAGCGATGACTTTCTCCCGTAAGCTCTCCACCACGTGTTTCAAGCACCGATGCACCAAGCCGGACAGGATCAACGCCGATGCCGCTCCCCGCTCCAGCTTCCCCTCCCTTTTGCTCAAATCAGTGTCCATCTGCAATCATCAGCGGTTCATTTCCAATTTTTCCACAGCACCTTGACCCACCGACCGGTGCAGCCCGTATTTCCCGATGTCTGCCCCTTTTGGGAATTTTCGCGCGAACAGGACTCCAGAATGGATCATTTCTGCTAGCCTATCTTTCGGTAGCGTCTCCCATGTGCTCGGGCTTCCCGCATCCTTTTCCCACCACGTCCACGTCACGTCCTTTTTTAATACTTGGCCCTCCAGCGGATAGCCTTGCATTGCAAGCACCGTCGCGAAATACGCCTCATCCGGCACCGCCATCTTTTCAAACATCTCCGTGAAATCCTGCCCCGCGGAGAAAGTCGCCGCCACCCGGTCCAGCAGCCACCACTGGGATTGGAAGCGCCAGCAGCCCTGCGGCATCTGCGGCACTCCCTCCGCCCGCGGGCCTTGCCTCAAGGACGCATCCCCCAGTGTCTTGTATCCGAATTGCGGCCGGGGATCGATCTCCAACCGCCGTAAAATTTCCGGCAACGGCCGGATCGGCACGCAGCTCTCTGATAGAAGCACGAAATGCGTCAGCGTCTCATCCTCCAGCGCCTCCAGCAGCATGGCCCGCGCCGCCTTCACGAGTCCGATCCCACCCCACACCGTCTCAAAATGCTCGCTGATTTCCGTGCCCTCCAGAAAACCACCCTTCAGCTCCTCGGGATGCTTCGAGTGGGAAAACACCCGCACCCGGTCCGGTGCCTCCGCCACGAATTCCCGCCAGATCTGCGGATGATGCACGTCGCCCCGCGTCAGGAACAGCAACCCCACCCGGGCGGAGGCGGGAGCATCCTGCTCCGGACCGTTCCCGGAGCGTCCCGCTCCGGTGAGTTCCGTTAGCAAGCCATCCACAGCCTCCGTCCAGTTCCTCTGAAGCCCGTCGCTGTTGTAATTGGAATAATTCACCCCCAACAGATCCGAGCCGGAAACATCCTGCCACGCCAGATTCGGATAGCACGCATACGCCGGAATCTCCTTGTGCAGCAGCGCGATGAACTGGTCCGACGCTTTGGCCACACCGAGGTCCGCCTTGCCGTGGCGGTCCAATATCTCCATCACCCGCTTGTAATATGTCTCCCGCACCGCGATCGCATGGGTATCCACCGCGTAGCTCGCTCGCACCACCCGCGTTCCCGCCCATTCCGGCGGTTGATTGTGGGTGCAGCCCAGATAGAAAATCCCCCAATCCTCCGGCAGCCCCACCGACTCGATCA
>JAYWDF010000737.1:0-4028 GCA_043779985.1 Akkermansiaceae bacterium
AGTTGATGCGCGTCTGAGGTCCGAAGTTCAGCCGGGCTTTGAGTAAATCCAGCGGGATGGCCATGGCGGCCAGCCACGAGCCGTCGGCTGACATTTCGGAAAACGTCGCGATCTCGGGCATGGCGATTTCCACCGCTTCGGCCCTCACGCGGGGGGCGATGAATTCGCAGGACCACCAAGCACCATTGGGGGCGAGATTGAACTCGAAATACCGCCCGCTGACCGGGTCTGCGAGGAACAGCTCGGCCACATCATAGCGCCACAGCTCTGCATGAAACGCGCCGGGGCGGGCCTTGGGGTGGATCCGGGCAGCTTGCCGGTGGTTGGCGATAAACCAGAGATGGCGGGTGTCCGTCACCATGGAAAACGCTGCGGGGGTCTGAAGCGCCGCCCCCGCTAAATCTTGATGGAAGCCGAATAGCGGAACGTCCAACTCGCCCCAAACCTGTGGCTGGGAACTGGTAAAAATCGTCATGCTGGCGAGTGTGGAGCTGGCTGGGATTTCATGTCGAGTCAGGAGATGGGTCGACGGTTGCGAAGGTTAGTGGAATTCTAAAAAATCGGATGGCTTTTTGCCCGGGCGTTTGCTTCCTTCCGCGGCGGAAACACTTTCATGGCACGCAAGCGCTCAGGATTCTACAACACCATCGAATACATCGGTCCGCGTCCTCATGTTCAAAAGCGACGCAACTTCTTCGGCGGCTGGGTGATCATCGCCATTGCGATCAGCATTGGTTTTTGGTTTGGCCGCCCCTTGATTCCGTTTTTGAAAGCGACTCAAGTGGGAACTTCGATGGAGCAAGCAGACGTGCTGATTTCCTCACTCAAGCATTCCAAAAACTTCGGTGACACTTTTGCCGCTGCCGCGCTGACTCATTCGAACGACACGGTCACCTACGACCCGTCCTACTACAAAATAGCCTACCCGAACGGGGATTTGCCAGCCAATAAAGGCGTCGCCGCCGATGTGATTGTCCGCTCCTACCGCAGCTTGGGCATGGACCTGCAAGTGCTGGTGCACGAGGACATGGCGGAGAACTTCCGCCTGTATCCGCAACTCTGGAACGCTTCAGCGCCTGATACGAATATCGATCACCGCCGCGTCGCCAATCTGCAGCGCTTCTTCGAGCGCAAGGGTGAAACTCTCACTCCCTCCCGCAGCGCGGCGGATTATCGCCCGGGCGATATCGTCATCTGGTCACTCGCCAATGCGGAGACGCACATCGGCATCATCGTTCCTGGTCCGGGGGATCGGGCGAACGAGCCGTGGGTGGTTCACAACATGGGTGCCGGCGTGAAATGGGAAAACATCCTGTTTGACTACAGCATCTCGCGCCACTTCCGGTTCCCGGCTGAAGCGGCTCAGTGAGTTTCCCCGCTTGAGAAAACGAGCGCGGGGGCTCAGCCCAGATTCTCGATCCGGAAAACCACCGGCGCGCTGTTGATGCAGTCCAGCGCCTCGATCTCGGTGAGTGCGGCTTGCAGTTTTCCGAAGGGGCAGGTGTGAAGCAGGAAGACCATATCCACAAAGGCCGCATCCGGATTCGCTGGATTCACCGGCGAGTGGGTGCCTGAAATGCCGATGCGGTGGTCCGCGAGAACGCGCGCGATTTCCGCAACCACACCGGGGCGGTCGGTGACGTCGAAGCGCACATAGTAGGCTGTCGACGTCTCGCCCACCGGGCGGATCCGGCCGCTTTCCCGATAGGGGAGGAAACCCCGGTGCCCCGAAACGTGTTTCAAGGAACGCGCCGCTTCCACGAGATCCGCGACGACGGACGAGGCGGTCGGGTCCTGACCGGCACCGCGGCCGTAGAAAAGCGATTCCCCCGCAGCATCACCGTGGACGGCGACGGCGTTGAAGACTCCGTGCACCGACGCGAGGATGTTCGACTGGGCGATGAAGGACGGCTGGATCCGGAGTTCCACCGAGCCATCGGCGTGCTCCCGGATGACGGCGAGCAGTTTGACTGCGTAGCCGAGATTTTTCGCGAAACTGATGTCAGTCGGGCGCACTTGCTCGATGCCGGAGACGTGGATCGATGCCGGATCGATGGGGAATCCGTAAGCAAGCGTGGCGAGCAGGATCGCCTTGTGGGCAGCGTCCCAGCCATTCACGTCGAGCGCCGGATCGGCCTCGGCGTAACCGAGCGCTTGGGCCTCGCCGAGGGCGGCTTCGAAGGTGAGCCCGGCATCGGTCATCCGGCCGAGGATGTAGTTCGAGGTGCCGTTGATGATTCCGGAAAACGAATGGATACGATTGCCAATGAATGAGTCCTGCACGGTCCGGATGATCGGGATTCCTCCGGCGACGGCCGCTTCAAAGTGGATCGGCGTGTCCATTTCCCGGGAAATTGCAAATAAATCCACGCCGCGCTCGGCGAGCAGGGCCTTGTTGCCGGTGACGACTGGCTTTCTAGCGCGGAGGGCAGCGGCGACGATGTCGAAGGCGTCGGTGGTTCCGCCGATGAGCTCGACGACGATGTCCACCGCGGGATCGGCGACGAGCGCGTGCCAGTCGGTGGTGAAAATGTCAGGATCCACCTCGCCCGTTGTCGCACGAACCTTTGCGAGGTCGCGGACGAGGATTTTGGCGATGTGCAAGGTCACGCCTCCCCCGGTGCGCCCGGTGATGAGTTCGCCGTTACGCTGAAGGGTGTTCCAGACGCCGGAGCCAACGGTTCCGAATCCGGCCAAGCCGATGCCAAGGGATGAGCAGGGGTTCACGCCGCGGACTGTGAAGGCGTTTTGGCTGCGCTCCAAGTCGGAAGAGTGATAAAAAAATCGGCGACTTAGCCCAGCTCGTTGAATTGGCGCTCGGCTTCCAGCCAATCGCCGTGGGAGCTCCCTGGCAGGCCTTGTTCCACGCGGCGGCGGTAGTTCAGGTAGGCTGCGCGGGCCACCACGTCGAGCGATGGCTTGGCGGCGGCTTTCTTGATAGGCGCGGGAGTGTCTTTTGATGCGGCAGCTTTCTTAGCAGGTGCGACAGCTGCCTTTTTGGCCACGGCCTTCTTGGCGGGGGCGGCGGTTGCTTTTTTCGCGGCGGCCTTGGCGGCCTTCTTGGCGGCGGGCTTGGGTGCGTCCTTCGCATCCGGTGCGGCGGTCGCCGCAGTTTTCGTAGCAATTTTCTTAGTAGCCATTGTCTTGAAGAAGTTGATTGGAGGTGAGCATTTGAGATGCCAAGCGGAAAATAAACAGCCTTTCTGATGATTGCCAGCACATTAGATCCGCGTATAGTCGGCTCGTGGCTGAGGGATATTCATGGAACGCATCGCGCGATGGGGGGGCTTATCGCCTGCCCGGTCCGGACCATCTTGGCTGGTGGGCAGCGGTCGCGATGCTCTTGTCGATCCTCCTGCACGTGGTGGTTTTCTTCGCGCTCGATCAAATGAAGATCGCTTTCAAATTCGAGCAAGCCCGCGAACTCACCACCCGGGGAGTGGACATCCGTCAAGTCGAAGTCAGGCCCCTGGAGTCCGAGCAATCCCAGCCCCTCGAGAACGTGGTCAAGCCCCCCACCGACACCGCAGCCCTGCTGGATGACGTCGAGCTGCTCGACAAGTTGCCCAAGGATCAGGAACTCGACATGAAGCCTGCGATCGACGAAGCGGAGTATGCCCTCAGCATGCAAAAACCCGCATTGAAAGGCGATCCGGAGGCCCTCGCCCTCGACGTTTCCTCTGGCTTGGAAATGGATACCGACCTTGCTGAGCTCGGCCGCGAACCGACCAGCATCAAGCCTGCCGAACTCGGCCAACTCACCGTCGATCCCGGCTCCGTCCAGACAGACGACTCTGAAATCGGCAAATTCACCGACGACTTGATTAAAAAAGGCGCCAACGGCAAAGCCGACAACGGCACTCTCGACGGCGTCACCTCGCTCGATTCCCTGCTCGACCTCCCGCCGAACATCCTGCTCAGCAAGAAAACCATGCTGCCCAGCGACCTGCTCTTCGAATTCAACAGCTCGGACCTCCGCGAGAGCGCCAAGGTCGGTTTGATGAAACTCGGCCTGCTCATGGACCGCA
>JAYWDF010000738.1:0-11134 GCA_043779985.1 Akkermansiaceae bacterium
ATGCGCAAGCACCTTCCGGGTGGCTGCTTCGGCGGTCAGACCGTGAAGCTCGCGCAGGGTTTCCGGCTTGCCGTGTTCGATGAACTGGTCCGGCCAACCAATGCGCTCGACCGGAGTGTGGATGCCGGCGTCGTGAAGATTTTCAATCACCGCTGCGCCGAATCCGTTGAACAACACGTGGTCCTCGAAGGTGCAGACGACCTTGCATTTTGTAGCATACGTTTGCAGCACATTGGCATCGAGGGGCTTGATGAAGCGGGGATTGATCAGTGCGACGGACAGGCCGTTGGCTTCGAGCAGGCGCTTGGTGCGCTCGGCCATTTCGAACATTGTGCCGAGGCCGATGAGTGCGACATCCGTGCCGTCGGCCACGACTTCGGCCTTGCCGATTTCAAGCAGCTGCGGGATCGGCTTGATCGGAGTGCCTTTGATCACGCCGCGCGGATAGCGGATCGCGGAGGGTCCGGCATCGTATTGCGCCATGGTGTGGAGCATGTCCACGAACTCATCCTCGTCCTTCGGCTGCATGTGGATGATGCCGGGAACGTGGCGGAGATAGCCGATGTCGAAAAGCCCGTGATGGGTCGGGCCGTCATCGCCGGACAGGCCGCCGCGGTCCATGCAGAGGCGGACCGGCAGGCCTTGCAACGCCATGTCATGAATGATCATGTCGTAGGCTCGCTGCATGAAAGTGGAGTAAATCGCGAGAAACGGCCGGAACCCTTCGGTGGCCAAGCCGCAGGCAAACAGCGCGGCGTGCTCTTCCGCGATGCCGACGTCGAAATACCGGTCCGGCAGCTCCTTTTTGAAAATTTCCAATTTCGTCCCGCCCGGCATGGCGGCCGTGATCGCGACGATTTTCGGGTCCTTTTTCGCCAAATCCGTGACGGCCCGGCCGAAGATGTCCGAGCAGGTCGGCGTGGCGGTGGAATCCGTGGAGCCATCTTCGATCTTGTAGGTGCCAAGGCCGTGGAATTTCCCGGGATTATCCAGCGCCGGCTGATAGCCGCGGCCCTTTTCGGTGATGATGTGGAGCACCACCGGCTCGTGCAGCGTCTTCAGGTGCTCGAAGGTGCGAATGAGCAAGGGCAGGTCATGGCCATCGATCGGGCCGTAATAACGCAGGCCGAACTTCTCAAACAAGACGTTCTGAAAGAGCAGGTTCTTGGCGCCTTCCTCGACGCGATGAGCGAGGGTGCGCACGGCTTTTCCCGCGATTTTCTCGACGAAGTCCGCCGCCTTCGCACGGACTGCGGCGAAGGTATGGTGGGTCTGGAGGGCGGTGAAATAGCGGGCGATGGCCCCGACGTTTTTATCGATCGACCATTCGTTGTCGTTGAGGACGACGATGAATTTCTTGGTCGTCTCGGCGATGTTGTTGAGGGCCTCAAGCGTCGGGCCGCAAGTGAATGCGGCGTCTCCGGCGACCGCGACGATGTGGTTGTCGCCGCCTGCCAGATCGCGCGCCGCAGCCATTCCGAGTGCGGCGGAGAGAGCGGTGCCGGCGTGGCCCGCACCATAGGAATCGTGGGGTGACTCGCTGCGCAGCAGGAAGCCGTTGAGCCCCTTATAGGTGCGGATCGTGTCGATTTGCGCGGCGCGTCCGGTGAGCATTTTGTGGACGTAGCCCTGGTGGGAAACGTCGAACACGAACTTGTCCTCCGGTGTGGAGAAAACGGAGTGCATCGCCACGGTCAGCTCGACGACTCCGAGATTCGGTCCGAGATGGCCACCGGTTTTGGACAGCGAATCGATCAGCGTGGTCCGGATTTCTGCGGCGAGCTTGGGCAAATCCTCATCCGCGATTTTTTTGACATCGCTGGGTGAATGAATCGTGGAAAGCAGAGGCCCGAGGGCAAGGGGCTTAGAAGAGGCGGATGTCATTATCGTCGTCGTCGGAATCGTCGGAAAGTTCGGGAGCGTTCGCCGGATTTGCACCTGCATCCAGTGCAATCTCGTTCTGGTTGCGCAGGGTGATCAGCTCGATGCGACCGCGGGCGGATTGGAGAATGGACTCGCAGCGGTTCAGTAGCGAGGAGCCTTTTTCATAGTGGGCCACGAGATCCTCTAGGGAGAGGTGCTCGTGCTCCATCGCCTCGACGATCGCTTCAAGGTCGCCGAGGGCTGCTTCGAAGGTGGGGGCCGGGGCGCCTTCCGCGTCATCGTTCGGTTTGCGACGTGCCATGGTTAGTTGGAATTTGCAGTGTTGGAAGCGCGGATCGGGCGGTCGCTGTAGTAGACCATGTCCATTCCCACCAGGGGCTGGCGGTAGGGGTAACGTTTCGCAATGTCCTGGATTTTCGGGTCCTTGTCGAACAGCGAAACCCCCGACGGGTAGTTGGTGAAAAACGTTCTGCCGTCCAGGACCATGAAGGTGAAGTCCTTGTACTGCGCAGCCACTTCGGAAAGCGGCCCGGATCCATGGGACAAGGGTGAGATCAAAATGCCCGCCACCGGAGTCTGAAGGTCCGAGGCGATGGTTTCGATTTTCACAAATCCCTCGTGCGTCGGAGGCAGCCAGACGCTCACCCGGTCGGCATACCAAGCGACGGCCCATGGCTGGTCGGAGAAGGTGACTTGCTTGTCGGTGATCCATCCCTTGAGGCCTGCCTTTTTGCTGTTGAGTGCCGGCGCGTAGTAAGGTGGCCAATGCGGCACGCCGCCCCGGTCACGGAGGTGCATGCCGACCCGCACTTTCATCGGGAGGGCCAGCACCAAAGGCAGCGCACAGATGCCGACGATGACGAAGTGATGGACGTTTTGAAGCATCGGCGTAGATGCGACGAATTCGAGACGGCTCCACAAAATCGAGATAAACGCTAGCCCGTAGGCGGTCATGATCGGCGCGAAGAGCAGGTGAAGTTGGTTAGGATCGAGCTCGTCCTTGGAAATCCCGAAAAACGCGAGGCCGAGCGCCGTGCTCACCCACATCAGCAGGATCGCCCAGCGGAAATTGGCGATGGCGGGCCGCTTAAACGGGTGGAGCAGGGCGATGAAAAACAAGGGCGCCACAACGATACCCCCCAGCAGCGGGATGATGTTCGTGGCTTGCAGCAAGGTGGTCCGCAGGATTTTCGCGATCAGCCCGTCGAGCACCAGTGGCTCGGCCTCCAGGTCCATGGTGCGCATGACCGCCGTTTCCGAACCGTTTCCAAGTCCGTTATACAGGGTCAGGAATGCCGTGCCGAAGGGCGAGTCCGTGATGCTTTGGTTTCGCATCATCGGCCCGATCGCCGCGATCAGAAGGAGCGCCAGAATCGAAATTCCCACGATCCCGCGCGGGCGGAAGGCGATCGCCGCGAAAATGATGTAGCCCAGCGCGATCCAGACCGTCATCCAGTGGGTCAGCGCCAGCAGGGTGAAGAAGACCCCGGCGATCACCGCGGGGGTCATCGCGATGCGGCCCTCCGCCGCCGCCTCGACCGCTCGATAGACGAAATAAATGCCACACGAGAACAGCAGCAACATCAGCATCTGCGGCAGCCCACTCAGCGAGTAGTTCCAGAATGTTTCACAGAACAGCATCAGGATCGCACAAACCCCGGCGATCTTGGGGTCGAAGATCCTCGAAATCAGCAGATAGTTCACCCCGATGGCCATGAGGAAAAACAGGGTCGCCACCGTGGCGATCACCCGGTCCAGCGGGAACACCATCTCGTTGTCGTTCATTTGCCAGGCATCCGAGTTATCGGCGCCGATGAGCTTGAGCACGGCGGCGTTGAGCAGCGGATTGAGCGGCGAGTGATAGGTGTCCTGGAAGCCGATGAGGGAGACCGAGTGCTTCTGCGCGCGCTGGGCCTGATCGTAGGCCACCGGGCGGATCATCTTGGTGGTGAAGCCATTGCCACGGGCGATTTCCCGGGAAATCTGCGCCTGGTCCATCGCCTGCGGCGAGTTCAAGCCCCGGAAGAGCACAAACAGATTGCCCAGCGTCAGGATGATCAGGACGAGGAAAAATAAACTGCGACGGATGATGATGCCGGTGTCGAGCTGCGAGGAGGTATTACTCATGAAAAATGGGGATGATGAGAGGCGTAGAATTTAAAGGCCGAGCTCCTTCAACTTGCGTTGGAGAGTCCGGCGGCTGACTCCAAGTAGATCCGACGCATGAGTGCGGTTTCCCCCGGCAAGGGCGAGCGCGGCGCGGATGGTATTGGTTTCGAGGGCATGCAAGTTGAAATCCCCCTGAGCATCAAGGGTGTTTTTGGGAGACGGCGCGGAATTGCCCGGCTCAACCTCTTGGAAATGCAAGAATTGCGGCAGGTGGCGGGCCTCGATGACCGGATCGTTACTCATGACCACCCCGTGTTCGATGGCGGTGCGGAGCTCGCGGACATTGCCGGGCCAAGGGTAAGCCAGCAGCAGCGCCGCCGCCTCGTCGCTCAGCGGCTTGACCGGGCGATCGTTCTCCTTGGCGAATTCCTGGAGAAAACTGTTCGCCAGCAACATGATGTCTTCCCGCCGGTCGCGCAGCGGCGGCATCTCGATTTTCACCACATTGAGCCGGAAATACAGGTCCTCGCGGAAGCTGCCCTTCGCCACCAGCTCCTTAAGATTTTTGTTCGTCGCCGCGATCACCCGGACATCCACCTTGATCGGTGAATTCGAGCCAACCCGTTCCAGCGTCCGCTCGGAAAGCACGCGCAGGAGCTTGACCTGGGTGGAGGCGTCGATCTCGCCGATTTCATCGAGGAAAAGCGTGCCGCCGTCCGCCTGCTCGAAGCGGCCGATCCGCCGCTGCGCCGCTCCGGTGAACGCCCCCTTTTCATGGCCGAACAACTCGCTCTCCAACAACTGCGGCGACAGTGCGGCGCAATGCACGATCACCATCTTCGCCGCCGGCCGGCCGGATAGATGGTGCAGCGTGTGTGCCACCACCTCCTTGCCGGTGCCGGATTCACCCTCGATCAAGACGGTGGCACGCGTCGGCGCGACTTGCTGCACCAGCTCGGACACCCGGCCGATGGCCACGGACTTGCCGATCAGGCGATCTAACTTGTGAGTCTTTTTGACTTGCTGGACGAGTTGTTGGTTTTCCATCTCCAGCGTCCGGCTGCGGAGGGCGCGCTTGAGTTGCATTTCCACCTCGTCGAGGTTGAGCGGCTTGGTTACAAAGTGCCAGGCACCCCGACGCATCGCCTCCACCGCCGTGTCCACCGAGCCGTAGGCCGTCATCATGATCGCCACCGGCGGTTCGGGCAGCGCCAGCGCCGCGTCGAGCAGATCCATCCCGGAATCACCGCCCAGCCGCAGATCGGTGAGCAGCAGTTTGATCGACTCGGATTTCAAAATCGCCAGCGCCTCGCTCGTGCCTGCCGCCGTGTAGACTTCGAACTCTTCTTCCAGGGCGCTGCGCAGCCCTTCGCGGGTGGCGCGTTCGTCTTCCACGATCAGTAAGGTCGGCAGCATGTTCGATTCTTTTGATAAATTCGCGGTCAATCCAGATCGATGACCGGATCCGGCTCGGGCGCCCCTAACAATCTGACCGGACGCTCGCCGTGGGGAAGGTAAATCATCACCCGCGTGCCGTGGCTCTCCTCGCTTTCCACGGCGATCTCGCCGCCGTGCTCGCGCACGATCCGGCGGACGATCAGCAGGCCGAGGCCGGAGCCCGAGGGCTTGGTGGTGCGGTAGGGCTCGAACAGGGCTCCCATGTGCTCGGGGGAGATGCCGGTGCCGTTGTCTTCGATGGAAATGCAGTATTCGTAATCGTTCACCCGGGTCCGGATGGTGATGTGGCCTTGGTCGGACGGGATCGCTTGATAGGCGTTTCGAATGAGGTTGTAGAAGACCTGTTGGAACTGTCCACCGTCGACCATTGCGGGCGGGAGTGACTCGGCGAGGTCGAGTTGCACGGCGATTTTCCGCGATGCTATTTCCGGCTCTAGCAGTTTTAGGGTTTCGTGTAACAGCGCATGCAGATCGTGGCGCTCGCGCAGCGGCGTGGTGGGGCGGACGGCGTGGAGGAACTGCTTGAGAATGAGGTCCAGCCGCTGGATTTCCTCGCGGGCGGTGACGAGGTTCTCTTCGAGCGGCGCGCGGTCGCCGGGCGGGAGCTTGCGCAGCTTGCGGCCGAGAAGCTGCAGGTGGATATCCAGCGAGTTGAGGGGATTTCCAATTTCATGGGCCACGCCGGCGGCCAGCAGGGTGAGGGCGTTGAGCCGCTCGGATTCCAGCGTTTCCTCCGCCTCCGCCCGGGTGCTCGTCAGGTCGCGGACGAGCATGACGTAGCCGAGTGGCTCGTGCGCTTGCTCCACCCCGTCGATCGGCGCGAGATAGAAATTCAAGTAGCGCTTCTCCGGATAGAACACCTCCAGATCGCGGCTGATCGTGCGGCCCGGCTTCCCCAGTGTCGCCCAGTCCAGCCCGCGGATCTGAGAGGAAATGAACTCGCCCGTCGCCTGCTCGGCATGCAGCCCGAAGAACTGGCAGGCCGCCGGATTGACGAAGCCGATCACCCCGTGCGGATCGAGAACGATCACGCCCTCGTGCAGCGCCTCGAAGACTTTTTCCAAGAACCCCTTCTCGCGAATCAAGCGGCTGACGATCTGCTGGACCTCTCCGGGCACCACGCGATCGAGCCGCGCCACGAGTTTTTCCAGAAAGCCGGATTTCACCTTGTGATTGCTTGTCTTGGATTTCCGGTGTTCAGGTAAAGCCATGAGTGAAGTATTATGGGTGCTGAGCACCTTCCCGGATCCGGTGCAGGCGCGACAGATTGGCACACTGCTGGTGGAAAGGCAACTCGCAGCGTGTGTCAATCTCGTGCCCGCCGTGGAGTCGATCTACCGCTGGCAGGGAAACGTGGAAACCACGCAGGAAGTGCTCGCGCTTTTTAAAACGACGGCCGCCGGCTTTCCCGCCTTCGAAAAGGCTCTCACCGACCTCCATCCCTACGAAGTGCCGGAAATCGTCGCCTTAGAGCCGACCCAAGTCGCCACGGCTTATCGCTCGTGGCTGCTCAATAGCGTGGCACCGCCGGATCAATAAGCCGCGACCACGCGTCGATCCCGCCCTTCATGGAAAACGCTTTCGCGACGCCGTGCGCCCGCAGGAATGAAGCGCCACGCATCGACCGCATGCCGTGGTGGCAGTAAACGATCACGCCGCGCGCCGCATCGGCGGTGAGGCGTTCCCCGGCCTCGGGAAATGTGCCGAGCGGATACCACTCGTTGCCGGCGATCTGGCAGACCGCCAGCTCATCCTCTTCCCGGCAATCAATGAGTCTCGGCCGTTCGCTTGGCGGGAGTTGCATCCACTCCGCCACCGCGGCAGGGGTCAACTCCAGCGTGGCGGCGGCGTCCGGGAGCGATGGGGAGGGCGCGCTCACTCGATGATGACGGGGGTGCCGACTTGGACGTTTTCGAAGAATTTACCCGACATGTGGTGCGGCATCCGGATGCAGCCGTGGGAAGCCGCATAGCCGGGAAGGTAGCCGGTGTGCATGCCGATGCCGCCATTGATGCGCATGAAATTCGGCATCGGGGCGTTGTAGAATACCGCACCTGGCGGGATCTTGTCCGTCCGGATGTCGACGTTGTCGTTGATCGTCATCCCGGTCGCCTTGTCCTTGAAGACGCCATAGACCGACGAAACGTGGTTTTGGTCTTTTTCGCTGATTTTGTAGGTCCCCGAAGGAGTTCCGTGGTCTTCATTGCCGCTGGAAATGCGCGAAATTCCGACCAAAACGCCGCCCTTGTAGAAAAATGCCTTCTGCTGGCCACGGTTGATCTTGATCAAAGGACTGCCGACGGCGCCGTCGCCATCCCAGTAAGAAACATCGTCCGGAATCGCCGGTGCCGGGTGCTGGGCACCGCCGGAGGTCTGTTGCTGGACGGAGCCGCCGATGCCGACAAGGTAATCGGAGCGCCCCGGAACCGAAGGTCCGCAGGAATTCAGGACCAAGGCCAGCGCTCCGAAAAGCGGCAGATGGTTAAGGAAGGTTGATTTGAAACATTTCATTTTGCGGCGCACCCTGCATCGGGAACGCGCGCAGGTCAAGCAAACGGAACTAACGCCGCCGCTCCAAATGCACGGCGACGCACTCGGTGTTCGGCAGAATGTGCTTCTCGATGGAAATCGCCACCTGCGCGAGCGGGTGCCTCCCCAGCAACTGATCGGCGATGTCCACGGCCAGCGTCTCGATCAAGCGCCGCGGCCGGGCCGCGGCGAGGGCTTCGATTTCCAAGGCCACCGCAGAATAGTCCACGGTGCGGGAAATTTCATCCGCCAGCCCGTCGAAACCTTGCAACGGGGTCATCCGCACGGTCACCCACAAGGTCTGGGAGGCGGCGCGTTCCTCATCCGGCACGCCGATGAGCGTGCTGACGCGCAGGCGGCGGATCTCGATGGTGTCAGGCGGATGCATGGGGGATCAAATCGCGGTGGAGCGCTTCCTCGAGAAGGACTCGCGTGGGCTGGTTGAGATTCAGGGCCAGCGCTGCGGCAGGGGAGAGCCAGCAGGATTCCTCCGCCTCATCGTTGAGCTGGATGGCGCTGCTACACGCGCGGGCGACGTAGTTGAGCAGCAGGAAATGCTCCGGCCGCTGGAATTCCGGGGAGTCGATGCAGTCCTGGACCAGCGCGAACTCGACATCGCAAACCTCGATGCCGGCCTCCTCGCGGATCTCCCGGCGCAGTGCATCCGTGGACGATTCGCCGCGCTCGATTTTCCCGCCAGGGATGCCCCAGCGGTCGCCCCATTTGTGAGTGCGGACCATCAGGACTTGTCCGCCGCCGTCGTGGATCAGCGCGCCGACCGTCGCGATCGGCCGCGAGACGCCGCGCCGGCGGTCGAGCAGTTGGCGCAGGACACCCAGATCCGGCACCGTCAGATCCGGGCGGACGGCGGCGAGGATTTCCGCGTGATTGTAGCCGGTGAGCACGGCGATCGACGCAATTCCGCCGTGCCGCGCGGTTTCCACATCGTGGGTCATGTCGCCGACGAAGGCGGTTTCAGAAGGGGTGAGCCCGTGGGTTTCGAGGATCTGGTGGATGATTTCCCGCTTGTCCAGCACCCCGGAATAGGTGGCCTCGAAATGGTGGCGCAGTCCGAATTCATCCATCTGCCGCTCGAAGGCGAGCGTGTCCATGGACGTCAGCACGAAGACGCGGATGCCAAGCGCGCTGCACCACTCGAGCTTTTCCCGGGCGTGGGGCAGGACCGTCACCGGGGAGAGCGCCGCATCGAAGGCCGGGCGGAAATGCGCCTCCAGCTCCTCCAGCGGGATCTCCGGCAGCAGCTCGGCATAAAATTCCCGGTAAGGCAGCCGGAACACCCGGCGGAACGCCTCGCGGTCGAGCGCGGCGATCTCGTATTTCCCGAGAACCGCATTCGTCGCCTCGATCACCGGGCCGAGATCGTCCACCAGCGTGCCGGACCAATCGAAAATGAGATTGCGAAACATGAGGGAGGGGGAGTTTACCCGAGTTGGAACTTGATGGATTTGATCCGCCCCTCGCCGAGTTGGTTGCGAATGCGGGTGAAGAGCATGGGCTTCATTTGCTCCAGCTGGAAGCGCAAGGCGGGCTGGGTCACGCGGAGCACGAGATTGCCGCCTTTCACGGAAATCGGCTCGGTGTGGCGGGCGATGAACTCGCCGGCCAACTCCTTCCATGTCGCGCGGACCTCGTCCTCATTCAGTCCGTCCTCAGCACCAGCCGCACGTAAGATCGCGGCGATAAATTTCTCCGCAAGATGGATACCGGCGTTGAGATCGACCGGCTCGTCGGCACCCCGCCATTCGCGCAGAATTTCCTCTCGGATCCTGTTGGCGCGGGGTGGCTTGCTCATGGCCGCAGGGCGCTTAGGCGTCGCCGTCTTCACCGATGGCCTCCACCGGACAGCCTTCCATGGCCTCGCGGCATTGCGCGGTCTCTTCGGCGTTCTCTGGCTGCTTGAAAACGTAGGAGTAACCCTCGTCTTCCGCCCGGGTAAAATTGTTCGGTGCGGTCTCGCGGCAGAGATCACAATCGATGCACTGGCTGTCCACGTAGAACTTGCCGGGTACGTTTTCCACATTCTTATCTTCGCGGTCAGCCATGGATGGTAAAGGGATTAACAGCCCCTTCGATGCCTCTCCCTGCCTCCGGATGCAACTCGATTTTTTCGGAAACGGCTTTCGACCACGCAGTTCTTGCTTGGGTTGTCGGTTTGGTGGCGGCTAAGGTCGCCCCGCCGCATGTCCCCGTCGAATCTCAGTGAAAAGCTCCTCGCCTCCGTCTCGCGGGATTTTTTCCGCCCGCTGACCCGGCCATCGGCGGCGATTTACGTCGATTGTGCGGAACGCTTGGCCGATGTCGCCGGCGAGGCCGGGCGGATCCCCCATGCCGAGGCCATCGCCCTGATCCGCGAAATTCTCGCCGCCCACCCGGACATCGTGCTCGACGATGATGAGGGTGCTTCCCTCCGCGACGCCCGCCAGCGCGCCGGGCAATTTTTCAATCGCCTCTGCGATTCCCGCTGGCTGGAAGACCAGCAACTCGGTCTCCATGAGCGCTGGACCCTCGTTTCTCCCGGCCTCCGCCCGCTGCTCAGGCTGCTGCGCGAGCTCGCCGAGGATGAAATCGCCGAGCTCAAAACCTTCGCCGACACTGTCCGCGGCGTCTGTGAAACCTTGGAGCGCCCGAACATCCTCGACCCGCGCCTGCAAGAGCCGGACGAAATCCGCAGCACCGTCACCGACTGCAACGCCCGCCTCGAAAGCGCGATCCTCCAGCTCCACGGCGTGGAAAAACTCATTTCGCTCTTCGACCGCCGCCAGCGCCTCAGCGACTCCCCCGCAGAAACCCTGCGGCTGCTCTACGCGGAGTTCGGCGCAGGCCAGCACATGGTCTGTTACGATGCCCTTCGCAGAAACGGCCTCCTCCCCCGGCTTCAAGTCCTGCGTTCCTACATCGCCGACCGCCGCGACGATCCGCTCGTCAAGGAGCGCCTCGCGGAGGGCCTCGCCGCCCACTATCACTGGGATGAAAACGAGTCCTACCACCGCGCGGAAAAAGCCCTGCGCGATCTCGAGCACCGGCTTTCCGCCCTTCGCCTCGTCGCCGATGCCATCGACGCCCGGATGGCCTCGTTCAACCAGCTTTCCCAACAACGCTACCGCTACCAAACCGAGCTCCGCGGCCGCCGCCC
>JAYWDF010000739.1:0-4006 GCA_043779985.1 Akkermansiaceae bacterium
GGCACCGCCTCACGCAGAAGGAGCGGCAGCTTTTCGAGGCGGCACAGCGCCAAGGGTTTCTTAAAATCCCCCTGACTGGCATCCGCTCGAATGTTCTTAGTATTTACCGCCTCTGGTGTGCCGCAGAAGGCCGCGATTTCATCATCAGGGGCGGCCCTGGGTCATAGTGCCCCCACGCGCGGAGGAGATTTATTAAAATCCCTGAAATGAGCTTCGATTGGCAGATCCTATCAAACATGCGGAGGCTGAAGACCCGCCCTCAATCTGCGGCATCAATCCAATTTTCAAAACCCATCCCTGCCGCTCCGATTGGCACTTGCGCGGTGCGATTTGCCCGGCAACTTGACCCATGGTTTGTGACCCCTCCCGCACCGCAGCGCTTGGTCAACTGGATAAATTCATCCGCTGCGCCGGACTCTACGCCCGCGACCGAAATCACGTGAAACCCAGCCACCCCTCCGTTTCCCGGCTTGCTCCCGCGATCCGCCATCGCTTGATCACTGAGGAAGAGATGGTTTCGGCGGTTCTGCGCGTTCACCCGTTTGGGCGAGTGGAAAAGTTTATCCAGGAGGTCTACTGGCGTCGGTATTGGAAATCCTGGCTGGCGCTACGGCCCCAAGTTTGGAGTGATTTCCTCCGGAATCTGCCGGAGATCCAAGAAGATCCGGCGGTTCGGCGCATCGAAAATTCACAATCGGGAAACGCGGTGATCGATCACTTTGCAAATGAGTTAGTGACCACCGGCTATCTCCACAATCACGCGCGAATGTGGTTCGCCGCTTGGTGGGTGCATGAGGCACGCTTGCCCTGGCAGCATGGAGCGGCATTTTTTTTCCGACACTTGCTCGATTGAGACCCCGCATCGAACACTCTTTCATGGCGCTGGGTGGCGGGCTTGCAAACTCCGGGAAAAACCTATCTCGCCCGTCGGAGCAATCTGGAGAAATACTTGGCTCCGGAGCTGCTCGATTCGCTCGGCGCAGGCCTCGCCGCCTTCGAGAATCCTCGTGCGCTTTCACCGGAACCCGTTTCCAAACCACCAATTACCCGCCGAGATTGGCCCATGGAGAGTCTGACTTCATCCCCGGCGACCGGACTTTGGATTCATGAAGAGGATCTCTCGGTGGAGACCTCGCCGCTTGGGCTTCAACGATTTGCCGCAATCATCGTGACGGGTGATACCGTGACTTGGGAGCGCCATCGATTCCCAACTGCGAAACGACAATGGATCGCCGATGCCCTCCAAGATGCCGCCACGCGGGCCGAGTTGCGATGGAATGCCCCCGCAGTGCTCGAAATCCGAAAACCTAACATAGATGCCCTTGTGCAGTGGGGAAGAGCAAATCAACTCGATCAAATAGCCGCCATGCGTCCGGAGACAGGGCCCTTGCTCGACTCCCTGCCGCCGCTTCACGCTGCCCTTGCGCAAGCGAGCATCCGTCTCGTGCTGATCGACCGTCCTGAAGATCTCGGCATCCGCCCCCTCGCCACCGGGGGATTCTTTCAGTTTTGGGAGCGCGTCCGGAAGCCCCTTGCCGCAGCCTCCACCGGGAGTGAGTGCTCGACACCTCAACAGCTATCGCTAGATTTCCCACGATGAATGGCGTCAAAAAGCAGCATCTACCAGCGAAGATCTGCCTCCATTGTGGACGTCCTTTCGTTTGGCGGAGGAAGTGGGCCCGCGATTGGGAAAACGTCCGCTACTGCAGCGATGCATGCCGCAAGGGCAAACCGACAATCCAAGGATGATCACGTGGTTCGTCATCCATGCGGCCGCCACCTGGTGCCTCGTCGGTCTGATCTGGCTCATCCAAGTCGTGCACTACCCTTTGTTCAAAAACGTGAGCCCCGAGAACTTCACTACCTATCATGAGCGGCACATGGCGCTCATCACCTGGGTGGTCGGTCCGCTCATGCTGGCGGAAGTAGGCAGTGCGGGACTGCTGATTCTGCTAGGTGAGCGCTCGCTACTTTTTGGAATCAGCTTGGCTGCCTTAGGCTTGGTTTGGGCTTCTACGGTGCTTCTCCAGATTCCGCTTCATCGAAAACTCACTTACGGCTACAATCAAGCCACCATCGACCGACTCGTGTGGACAAATGGCTGGCGCACTCTCGGCTGGACGGTTCGTGGTCTTTGCCTTGCGATGCTGCTGATCCCAAGACTTTCCTAACTTTCCCATGCCGTCCATTTTCCACACCAGCACTCCAGTCTCCGCCAGCGCGGAAGCCCTGTTCGGATTCCATAGCGATCCATCCAATCTCACTGAAGTCATGCCTCCTACCTTGACTTTGGTCAGCCTGAAGACCGACGGCCCGGCGCAAGAGGGGCGCTTGATCGAGCTACATTGCCGGGATTGGTGGATCATCCCGATGCGCTGGACTTGCCGCTGGAGGACGGTGCAGCCACCCCATCTTTTGGTTGATGAAATCGTCAAAGGCCCGTTCACCGTGTTCATCCACGAGCACCGCTTTGAACAACAGGAGACGGGCCGCTGCATCATGCATGACACCATCACCTATCAGTGGGGGCGCTCCTGGTGGGGCCGGCTTGTGTCCGAGACTGGTGTGCGACTCTATCTGACGCTGCTTTTCATGTATCGTCACTACCGCACTCGGAAATGGGCCCGCACGGCCCGTGAGGTCTGAGCATCTCCATGGATCCGGATTTGTCCCGAAATAGGAATTCCTTGCTCTTTTCCACCTTGCGCGGGGAACGACCGGTGCGAGGTCTGGCGGGTGAAAGCAAAACAACTCAAACAGCTCAGCAATCTTTGTTTCCTCCTCGGCTTCGCGTCGATCTTGGGGTCGATTGCGATTTGGTTTCTTACAGGAGGAACCTCGCCGGAGACCGTCGCCCATGCAGAGCGTTTCGGAATCTTCGTCGGACTCTGGGCGCCGACCTTCCTCATCCTCTCGAATCGCTTCGATCGCTATGCCGATCGTGCTGTCTAACGTGACCCACGAAACGATTAGGATCCAGCCCGCACCCGTCCGTCCTGCACATTACCCACATCCCGGTAGCCTCGCTTACGCCGCGGCTCCCCTTGAGAGCGCCCGCAAGCGCTTCTTTTGGGGCTAGTGCCCTTTCGGCGGGATCTGCCTCTTACTCTCTTCCATCTTCGTCGCTCCCTTCTCGCTGATTTTAGGCCCCATCGTATCCAGCTCGATCGGAGTCGCGGCCACCAGCAATCTTACTTCTCCGCCCCAACTCCGGGGATTCTTGGATACGACGTCGGCGCCATCCACACCTTCCAATGAAGCCGCGATGCCCGCAGAGCAGTAGGAAATCCAACGCCAGCTCACCTCTCACAAGCGCCAGAAAAACCGGCCCACTCATCAATTTTTAAAATTCAACCACTCACGCTCACCCCCTTCGCATTCCATGGGGCCTCCGCGAGCAATGCGCCGAATTATTAATCCCGCCGAAGCTCGTCCTCACCTGCCGCCAAATTAGCGACGCGATTTCGAGTGGGGGTCCCGGCGTGAGCCACGATGAATCGGGCCTTCAGCCCTTGGTGGCTTTTGCGATCGACTTTCTGGCATGTTGCCCCCGGCTGAGATGAGACGCGTCGTTGGCCCGGGAGCCCCGAGCTGCGGTTCCAGCGGCTCCAATACATATCAAGGTTTCCGGGCGTTCGAGTGCCGAATTGATCGCGGAGCGGGGAGGGCCCAGAACCGATCGCCGCGAGCGTGGGCGATGTAGATCAATAAATTGCGGCGCTTTACGTCCGATTTTCGCGCCCCGCGCAAAGTGCAAGTGGCTGCGGCAAAGTCTCCTCTCGGGATCCCCCACCATTCCGGCTTGATCCTTTCCGCATAAAACGGAAGTCTTCCCCCCCATGTCTGCTGCTGTTCAACACACTCTCGCTGGCCAAGCCACTCTCGAAGGGACTTCGCTTCACACCGGACAAAAGGTCACTCTGACCCTCAAGCCTGCACCCGAAGGTCACGGCTTCAAATTTCGCCGGATTGATTTGCCTGACCAGCCCTTCATCAACGCCGATGT
>JAYWDF010000740.1:0-3975 GCA_043779985.1 Akkermansiaceae bacterium
CGAACATCGAACCGCTCCATGAGACCAGCAGTGCTTCCTGCTGCGAGGCAACCAGCAGGCGCCCCATCGAGAACCAGTGATCCTGTGGAACCTGTCCTAGGGCGATGGCGACATAACTGCAC
Source organism: Akkermansiaceae bacterium (assembly GCA_043779985.1). Classification (GTDB taxonomy): domain Bacteria; phylum Verrucomicrobiota; class Verrucomicrobiia; order Verrucomicrobiales; family Akkermansiaceae; genus Luteolibacter. The sequence continues at coordinate 123 of JAYWDF010000740.1, forward strand.
AGCCGCGCCTCGGATGCCAGGAGGTCGTAGTAACAACTGTCAGTCCGCCCGTCATGCATGCTGAAGCCGATGCTGAACAAGTCCCTTTCCGAGTCGAACAGGAAGGTGAAATCCATCGCCGCCAGCGCGTCGCTTCGCACGGCGAGCGACTCCAGTTCCGCCAGCCGCTCGCCAGCACGCACGCACGCCTCGCGGATGCACTGCGCCAGCTCGCGCGACGGCGCGGGGGCATGGGAATCCTCCCCGGTCATCGCCGCCTGGAGCTCTGAAAGCTCCCGCAAGGTCCACACCCTGTCGAGGAATCCTAACATGGCAGCATCTGGCGAGCCGGCGGAATCGAGCAAGGCGAGCCATGGCGCGAGGAACAACACGTCCTCCAGATGATCCTCACAATTGCGCACGAGGGTCCGCGCCCATTCCCGGGCCGTCTCGGTTTCCTTATCCATCGCTGTCGCGGCCTCCACCGCCTTGGCCAATGCTCTCTCAAGCAATGAATGCGTGGCACGCAGGCCGACGGGGCTCATCCCAAGCTCTTCGTCAAGCCGGGCCAGTGCGACGTTGTCACGAACCATCTCCCGGAGAATACCGACCGTATCACGCAAGCCCAAGATGACTTGTGACGGAACGCATCCCGCATCCGCCTGCTCGCGGAGCCCGGAGCCGAGTGTTAGCAGGTGTCCCGCGAGATTACCGCTGTCCACGCTGGAGATGTAGAGCGGGTGAAGGGCCTCAAGCGTGCGGGTGTCATACCAGTTATAGAAATGACCGCGATAGCGGGGCAGGTCCTGCATGGTGGCGAGCGCAGCGCGGGTGCGCCGGACCAGTCCGCCGGTTGATAGATAGCCCAGATCCTTCGCGGCCAGATTCGCCAGGAGGGCCAGACCCAGGTTGGTGGGCGAGGTCCTTGATGCGAGGATCGGCACGGGCACCTCCTGGAAATTGTCCGGCGGCAGCCAGTGGTCCTCCGCCGTGACGAAGGTCTCGAAATAGTACCACGTCTTGCGCGCGGTGCGCCGGAGAAACATCAACTGCAGCGCCGTCAAATCCGGTGGCAGGGATTCGATCGGCTGGCTGATCCACCAGGCCGCGGCCGGGGCGAGCAGCCAGATCACCAGAAACGTCTGCGCCGCGGGGACTTGGAGCGGGTGGAGGAGCGCCAGGAAACACGCAGCCGCGAAAGTAAGCGCCGGAGCGATCCACATCATCCGGTAGTAGCCTGCCAGACTCACGCGCGAGCTGCCCTCGACATCGCCCGAGGTCTGCCATTGCAGCAGTTGCCGGTGAGTTAGAAATAATCTCAACAGCGCTTTGCCGATCGCATCCAGGCTGACGAACGCATCGTAAGGCAGGAATGCCAGGGCCACGACGGTCTGGCCCAGACGCCGCCAGCAGGAATCCAGCTGTCCGTGCAAGTGCATCCGCCATGGCAGGTCGTCCGGCTTGTCGATCAGGTGGAACAGCGATGCGAACAGTCCCGGCGAAACGACGATCAACAGAACCAGCAGCGGCCCCAGACCGACGTTTGCGGGCACCAGCAACCACGCTCCGAGCATCAGCAACAACAACGCGACCGGGACCAGGCTACGCCTCAGGTTGTCGAAGATTTTCCAACGCGAAAGACCGGAAAGTGGATTGGCCAGCGGGCTAGAATCTGGACCGGGGACGCGGGGAAGGAGCCACTGCGTGATCTGCCAGTCACCCCGGATCCAGCGATGCCGACGGGCCATATCCACGTTATAACAGGATGGATAGTCCTCGTAGAACTCGACGTCACTGACAAGAGCGGAGCGCGCGTGACAGGCTTCCAAGAGATCGTGACTTAGAATACAGTTTTCGGGAAAACGTCCGTCCACGGCACGCTGGAAGGCATCCACGTCATAGATTCCCTTTCCGATGAAGGTGCCCTCGCCGAAGATGTCCTGATAGACGTCCGACACCTCGAGGGTGTAAGGATCGATGCCCGGATCTCCGGCGAACAGCCGGACGAACCACGAGCGCCGGGCACTCGAAAGACTCACCCCGACGCGCGGCTGGAGGATGCTGTAGCCGTCGGTGACGACATTCCGGGACTCATCAAACTCCGGCCGGTTCAAGGGATGCGCCATGGTGCCGACGAGCCGCCACGCGGCGTCCCGGGGCAGCCGGGTGTCCGTGTCGAGCGTGATGACATATCTCACCCCGGCGAGAATGGACGTCTCGCCAACGATCTCCGAAAAACACTCGCGGGAAGCGGAGCGCAGGAAGGAGTTGAAGTCATGGAGTTTTCCCCGCTTGCGTTCGTAACCCATCCAGACGCTCTCGCCGGCGTTCCACCGGCGCGGGCGGTGGAACAGAAAAAAGAGGTTTCCGCCGGCGGGCGAGTATTTTTCATTAAGCATCCGCACCCCGCAGCGGGCAGACTCTACCAACAGCTCGTCGCCCGGCAGGGTCTCCTCCTGCGCGTCGCGGAAGTCTGTTAGCAGGCCGAAGTGAAGTCTCGGATCACGATTCGCCAGGTAATGGAGCTCCAGAGTTTCGATCAACCGATCCACCCCCTCGGAGCTCGTCAGCATGGTGGGCACCACGACCATCGTGCGGCATTCCTCGGGAATCCCGGTGGAGTAATCCAGCCGGGGAAGCCGGCTGGGATGGATCGAGAAAGTGCAGAACCAATTCATCAGCGACACCGCCAGCTGGCTGGCGGAAACCAGGAACACCCCGATGAAAAACGCCAGCCGCCAGCCCGCAAGTCCGAGTAATGGGGCTTGGGAATACAGACCGAATCCAGCGACCAAGGTGAGCGCGGTGATGCCGCCTGCATAGAACAACAAGGGACAAGAGTGGATCATCCGCTCAAAGGACGAGCGCCATGGCCAGCGCATTTCCGCCTTACGCGCAAGCACGAGCTTGCCGTCGCCTATCAGAAAGTATCCCACATGCCGCTCGCGGGCGACCTTCCCCGGTTCCGCTGTCCGCTCGTCGGCCATCCTAACGGCGAGGCGTGCGATTTCCTCCTCCGAGTGCTCACTGTGCCGGGAGAGCATCTCCACCGCGTGCCGGTAGCTGTCGCGCGTCGCGAAATCCATGGTGCTGTAGCCGCCCTCGGGATCGGTGCGCAGGATTTCCTCGACCCGACTCAGCTCCTCCACGAAATCCTTCCAGTCCATGGCGCCGATGAGCCGGAGACTGGCGACGCTGTGGCTCACGGACACTTGGTCTGCCGCCTGGTTCTGCCCCTCCATATGGACCAGTTGCTCGATCGAAAGTCCCTGCTCGCCAAGACGCTGCTCCAACCAGCCGCGGGCGAAGTGCAGCTCCGTGCCGTGCCGCGATAACAGTTGGCAGAACTCGGCCACAAACGGGCTGGAAAGCGGGATGTCCGACGTCGCCATTTCCGCGACCACCACCACCAGATCGGACGGAGATTTCTCTACCATTTGGTGGAGGCGCCCCACCCACAAGGCGGCGAGATCCCGATCCAGGCGTGCCTCTCGCAAGCGGGTGGTGACGCGCTGGAGGTTCTCGATCAAGCCGAGCCGCAGCATGATGGGAATGGCCCACAGCTCGCCGAGCTTGAGGAATTTGACGGACTGATAGGCTGCCACAAACGCCGTGAGCGATTCGCCGTCGATCTGGGCGTCCACATGCGAGATGAGTTCCAGCACGATGCCATATACCCGCGGCAACCCGGCCGAGGGGCCGTTCACCAGACGCGGCAGCTCCCGGCTGTATCCGCGCGGCAGGTGGCGTCTCGCCATCTGGACCTGCTCTTCGATCAGATAGAAATTATCGAGAACCCACTCGCCCGCGGGCGTGATCCGCTGGTCGGGCCCCGCTTTGACGGTCTCGCGGTGAAACGACCGGAGACTCTCCT
>JAYWDF010000741.1:0-11036 GCA_043779985.1 Akkermansiaceae bacterium
GACGAACTCCGTTGGTGGCTCGCTTCGGCGCAATTGATCGGCGGTGAGGCGATCTTCTCGGAACCCGCTCCGGAAATCCAACCCCATGGCACCGCGGCAACGATCCCACCAGATTCTTTTCCGGCAGGAGACGAGTCCCTCCAGTGCTACAATGGCCATGGTGGATTTTCCGCAAACGGCCGCGAGTATGTCATTCCCATGGCCCTAAAAAACGGACGTCTCGGCCTGCCGCCGATGCCATGGGTCAACGTCTTGGCAAATCCGAACTTCGGCTGCATTGTTAGTGAACGCGGTGCGGGTTACACCTGGTCCCGTAACAGCCAAGCGAACCGCCTCACACCGTGGTCGAACGATCCAATCCGCGATCCGCACGGCGAGGCGTTCTATCTACGCGATGAAACGTCGGGTACCTTGTGGTCCCCCCTACCGGGTCCGTGCGCCGCTCAATCCGCATTCGTCGTGCGGCATGGTTTCGGGCGCAGCCGGTTCATTTCCAAGGTGACGGGAATCTCGCAGAACGTTGAATTTCTCGTGCCGCCCGTCGATCCGATCAAGCTGGTTTCGATTCGCTTGAAAAATGAATCGTCGGTCGCAAGGACGCTATCTTTCGCCGCCTACCACCCGCTGCTTCTGTGCTCCGCGCCCGACCGTCACCATGCCACGCTCGCATGGACAGGTGCCGGAGGAACACAGCATGCGATCAATCCGCGGGCCGGAGATTTCGCCGGCGGACGGGTGTTTTCCTTCGTCGTCATGACCGGTGCAGAGCCCGCAGCCGTCTTAACGAACCATTCGTCCGCCGCATTTCTCGGTCGCGGCGGAATTTCATCCCCGTCTTCATTGATCGCAGGAGAACCTTGGAAGGATGCCGGCGGCTTCGGTCGCGATGCGTGTTTCTCCCGGAAATTTTCATTCGGCCTACCGCCCGGCGCGGAGGTGGAAATCGTGGTCGGACTCGGCGAAGTCATGACCGAGAACGAGGAACTGCGCTTGATCGATCGCTACCGGCAGCCTGATGCCATGCGCTCCACAGGTCTGGAAACGGACGCGTATTGGCACAAAATGCTGGGCGGGGTGACCATTAAAACGCCGCTGCCGGAGGTCGACCTCATGGTCAACGGCTGGCTTCTCTATCAAAACCTTGCCTGTCGCATCTGGGGTCGCAGCGCATTCTATCAATCCGGCGGTGCTTATGGGTTCCGCGACCAGTTGCAAGACTCCGGTGCGCTGGCTGCGCTTCATCCGGAGCTGATGCGTTCCCAGATCCTGCTGCACGCCGCACAACAATTCCCCGAAGGCGACGTGACTCACTGGTGGCATCCCGAGCCAATGGGCCGGGGCATGCGGACGAAATTCGCGGACGACCTGTTATGGCTGCCCTATCTCACGGACCACTATTTACAGGTCACCGGGGACCACGGAGTCCTGGAAGAAATACGAGCGTTCATCGAAGGCCCCGCGCTGAAGCCGGGCGAAGATGAGGAATACATGAAACCCGGAATTTCGCGAAAACAGGCCAGCGTGTTCGAACATTGCTGTCTGGCGATCGATAAATCGCTGACCAAGGGTGTTCACGGCCTTCCTTTGATGGGCATCGGTGATTGGAACGATGGCATGAGCCGCATCGGCCGCGAGGGTAAGGGCGAGAGTGTATGGATGGGATTTTTCCTCATCACCATCCTCAACCGCTGGATCCCCAGGTGCGAGTCGCGCGGGCAAGGCGAACGCAGTCGGAGGTACACAAGTTACCGCGATGAGCTTCTCGTCGCAGTCAACGCTGCCGGTTGGGATGGAGAGTGGTATCGCCGCGCCTACTATGACGACGGCACACCGCTCGGCACTCATACGGATGACGAGTGCCGCATCGATGCACTCGCCCAAGCGTGGGCGGTGATCTCAAAAGCGGCCCCTGCCGAGAGGGCGGCGATGTCGCTGGATTCACTCGCGCGTGAATTGATCGATCCGGAATATGATATCATCCGCTTGCTCCACCCACCGTTTGTCAACACGCCGCATGATCCGGGCTACATCAAGGGCTACGTCGCCGGAGTCCGGGAAAACGGCGGCCAATACACTCATGCCGCCTGTTGGGTGATCCGCGCCATGGCCGAGGCAGGGCGCAGGGATGAAGCGGCCGGACTGCTCCAACGCCTCAGCCCGATCTGGCATTCACGGGACGCCTCCGCTGTCGCCCGCTATCAGGTAGAACCCTACGTGGTGGCAGCCGACATCTACGGTGCGGCACCACATGTCGGACGCGGCGGCTGGACTTGGTATACCGGGTCGGCCGGGTGGATGTTCCGCGTCGCAGTGGAATCCGTCCTCGGGTTGAGAGTGGAAAATGGCGACCTCCTTGTGCTTGACCCCAAAGTTCCCGACGGCTGGCCGGGCTATTCCGTTGATTTCCGCACTCCTTCGGGTCGCACGCTCTACCGGATCGAAGTCATCAACCCGGACGGGCATGCCAACAACGTGGTGGCGCTTTCAGTGGATGGGACCCCGATTGACCTGGGAAACAACGGAGCCCGCTGGAAAATGTTAGATGATGCTGCGGAACACGCCGTGCGGGTGACGCTGGGCGCGATCGCCGGGTGTTAGCAACTCAAGTCCTGCAACTCCTGGTTGCCGTCCACCGGCAACTCGTGACGCACCTCCCAGGCTCCATCCGCCTTAATTTCAAGAACCGCATCATAGCGCAGTCGTGACTCGCCGTTTTTCGAGAGGATCACGGCACCGATCCCCTGCTCGGTCAACATGTCGAGAATGCTGGAAATCTGGCTCTTAGGTAGGGCGCTACCCGGCCGATCGAGGAACACGAAAGCTGGCTTCGCGAGAAAAATGCGCGCCACGGAAAGCAAATGCTGCTCCCCGATGGAGAGGAGGTCGTCCCAATCCTGGTCCGCATCAAGGCCGTTCGCGTGGCTCACGACTTCTTGAAGGCCAAGCTTGGCCAATACGGCCATGATCTCCGAAGTGGGCGTCACCGCTTCCATCCCCGTCCTCAAGAGGACCTCACGCAGGGTTCCCGGGGGTAGATAGGGCCGCTCCGGCAAAAACAGGATATCATCCAGATCGGGTCGGACGATTTGCCCACCGCCGCACTCCCAGACACCGGCAGTCGCACGGAACAACGCAACTTTGGGCGCATCCTCCTTGCCGATCACTAACCACCGCGAGCCGCGGACGATTTCGATACTCAAGTCGCTCACCAGTAAGCGGGTCTTGTCCGCCGAATGCAGGGTCACGTGCTGATAGGCGACACGATCCAGCTCGACCTCGATGGAAAGGGCGCAGGGCCTGGTCCGCTGGGCTTTCTCGATCGCATCACTCAGGGTGTGAAGTCTGGCAACGACCGCCGTAAATGCCGAGATGGATTGAAACTGGGTAACGATGAGTGAAAAGGCCCCGAGCAGTGTGGCGAACGCCATCGTGGACTGCGTGATCACCCCGAACTTCGTATCGCCCCAGATGAACATCGGAGCGATGATCAGCGCAGGAATGATCTGGATGAAATAGTTATAACCGTTCGTGAAAAACCCCAAATTCCGATTGATGCGGATCAAGCGGCGGAAATTACCAGTCAATGCGTCGAGCCGTTTGTTCAAGCGGGCCTTGAAACGTCCCTCGCGGTGCGCCATGGCGATGGATTCGGAATTTTCCCGCACATGGATCAGGTCCGAGCGGAAGTTCGCCTCCATATCGAGCTGGTTGTAATTCAGCCGGATCAAGGGCTTGCCTAAATAAATGGTCATCGCGGATCCGCAGACCGCATAGGCCACGGCAACACCAAATAGATAGGGACTGATGGTCCATAACACTCCGGAGAATGAGATCGCCGTCATGGACCCATTCACAATCAAAAGCACGAACGAGAGCGTGGTGGTGGTGAATGCGCGGACGTCATCCGAAATCCGCTGATCGGGATTTGCGACTCCGGTTGCGGAATCGAGCCGATAGTAGGTCCGGTCATTCAGATAGGCGGAGGTGAGACGCCGTGTAAGCTCCTCACGCCAGAGAATCCCCAAGCGCTCTTCAGTAAACCGATAGAAAACCAGGACCACCGTGGAGACCAGGAAAATCAGGGAGTAATAGACCGCCTGCCGCTCGAAGGTTGTGATATTGCGGTTCTCGATGGCCGACATGAAATCCCGACCGATGTAGCTGTTCAGCACGTTCAAGCCGTTGATGGCGACCATCAGGAGCACCAGCGTGCCAGCGAACATGACCGCCTTGGGGCCTTGCGGGGACTTCACCAGCATCCGCAAAGCGCCGCGGAGGCGCTTCCATGTGAGGCGGATGAGTTGGACTTTCTCGTGAGGCATTCGCAGGTTGATGGGAGTGAATTCAATAACCCGATATTACGGAAAAGTTAATAAAATTCCCGGGTCGAAATGACAAGATATGGCCGAAATAGCAAAGCTAATCACCTGAAAATGGAAAAACCATCGATTTCCACCTGGCCCTCCACCCGGTTCTGACCGTCGGTTTTCGCACTTTCCGTGCCAGGACCAGGTCAGAGGCTGGGCCAAACTGACGAATGTTTCAAAAATGTCACCGACTCGTATTTGCCTAAAAAACAGAGATCATTCAATCTCCTTAAGTAGTTCAGCCCATTGGCGATGCTTTACTTATGGCGATGGGTCTGAGCTGCGAAACTACCGAGAAATCCCCGTAAAACCAAGGATTGTGCGCGCTTGCAAGCCGCGCATTCCGCAGGCTGGCACGGGGGCTGCTCCGCTAGAAACGACGCCTACACCACCAACATGAATATTATCGCAACACATCGTCCGTATCCTGACGTGTCTACCGTGCCGTCCGAGTTGTCCTTCACGGACTGCTGGGACGGCGAGGCCATGTCGGAACTGATTCGCTCCAAGTGCGACCACGGAGAAACTCCCGCATTCCTCTTTTTGGGGATGAAGGAGGCGCTCCTGCTGAAAGAACATCTCGCCAAGTCATTTGGCGAAGAAGCCGTTACCACCCTGCATGGCACCTATTACATGGGACTCGACGTGATCACGATTGATTGCGAGAGCTTCATTGCGACAGGCGGCCGCAAGGCGATCCGCACGCTTCAGGATCCGATCTCACGCCGTCCCGCATGGCGCGATCGCGAGACTGAAGCGCTTTGGCAGTTCCGCATCTGAATGGCATCTTGTGACCCCCGCTCTTCCTCAGTGCAGGAGGAGCGGGCGTCTCAAGACCTTCAGCCGGATTTGCTAAAGCATCCAAATAACCGAAAGGCTCCCTTCCGAGGGAGCCTTTTTTGTGCCCGCTCGTCACGGCCTAACGGCCACTCGGTTCCGGAGCGATGACGGGCAACAAAAATCCGCCAGCGGGACAGGCCCGTTGGCGGATTTGAAAAGCCACGGCAGGAATGCCGGAAGCCGATGAATCTCAATGCTCGCGGCAGAACTGCTCGAAGCGCGTCAGTCCTTCGTTGAGGATGTCCAGCGTGGTGCAGTAGCTGAGGCGGATGCCCTCGTCGTAGCCGAAGGCGATGCCTGGAACGGCGGCGACCTTGTAACGGGAAAGAAGCTTGTCGCAGAGGTTCATCGACTTCAGCCCGGTGTTGCCGGTGTAGACGAAGAAGTAGAACGCGCCTTGGGGCTCGACGACCCGGATGTTCGGGATCGCCTTCAGACGCGCATACATGAACTGGCGCTTCACGTCGTATTCGCCGCGGAGATCTTCGATGAATGATTGGTCACCTTCGAGAGCGGCGAGCGCACCGTATTGGGAGAAACTGTTAGCGTTGGAGGTGGTGTGGTTCTGGATCTTCTCAATCGCTTCCGCCAAAGCCTTCGGCGCGGCGGTGTAGCCGAGGCGCCAGCCGGTCATCGAGTAGGCCTTGGAGAATCCGTTGACGGTGATCGTCAGGTCGTAAAGTTCTTGGCTGAGCGAGGCGATCGAAACGTGCTTGGCTTCGCCGTAGACGAGCTTTTCGTAGATTTCATCCGAGAGGATGATGATGTCTTCGGTCAGGGCGATTTCACCGAGGGCGAGGAGCTCGTCCTTGGTGTAGATGGCACCGGTCGGATTGCCCGGGGTGTTGATGATGACCATCTTGGTGGCGGGGGTCATCGCTTCCTCGAACTGCTCGGGAGTCATTTTCCAGCCGGTCGATTCCTTGGTCTCGACAATGACCGGGACGCCCCCGGCGAGGCGGACCATCTCCGGGTAGGAAACCCAGAATGGCGATGGGATGATAACTTCGTCTCCCTCTTCGATGACGGCGAGGATTGTGTTGTAGCAGGCCATTTTGGCTCCGCCGGTGACGCAGATTTGGCTGGCGGGATAGTCGAGATTGTTGTCGACCTTGAATTTATTGGAAAGCGCGGCGCGAAGCTCGGGAATGCCACCGGCTGGGGTATATTTGGTTTTGCCAGCTTGAAGGGCTTCGATGGCCGCATCCTTGATGAACTGTGGGGTGTCCACTTCGGGCTCACCGCCGGCGAGCGCGTAAACTTCTTCGCCCTTGGCAATCATCGCTTTGGCCTGTGCGGTGACAGCAAGCGTGAGTGACGGGGAAACCTTGGCAATACGGGATGAGATGCTTTCCATGGGAACGTGCGATTAAGGATTGAGCCGCCAAACCGGGCGGAGCAACAGAATTTGCGCAGCCCCAGAGTGAGCGGACGGCTTTTGTGAGGCTTCACCCAGGCGCTTGCAAGCGAAATGGTATGGCCATCCTAACCCAAAAATCATTTGCATCGGTTTCACGACGATTCCAATCAAACTCGAAACACCTCCGCATCCTCACGGGTTTTGATCTCGCGAGTGGCTCACTCCAGTGAGATTTTAGCTCGGATTGGTGCAAACTCCTCTTGTCGCCCGCTGCTGAAATCGTCACCGTCCCCGCGTGATCTCCCTCGCTAAACTCTTTGGAAAGTCGGACCACTTCTTTGAACTCCTTGCCTCCAGTGCGAAATCGGCGCATCAAAGCATCGAGGCACTGGCACGCTTGTTGAAGGAATCAAACGGAAATGTCTCATTGGCGGAACTGGCCGTCGCGCGCCGCAACGAGAAAAAGAACGCCGAAATCATCAGCGAGGAGTTGGTGAAAGTCTTCGTGACGGCCCTCGACCGGGAAGACATTGAGGCGCTTTCCCGAGCGCTTTACCGGATCCCCAAGACAGTCGAAAAATTCGGCGAGCGTTATGAAATCATGCACCACCAGGTGAAGGCTGAGGATTTCGCGCCGCAGATGGCAATCGCCCAGGAGGCCGCGCTGGTGGTCGTCAGAATGGTCGACATGCTCGCGAAGAACCCGAAACTGGAAGACATCAAGGCCGAGAACGACAAAATGCAGGAACTCGAGGGCCGAGCCGATCAGTTGGTGCTCGGCTATTTGAAGGAAATTTACTCGGGCTCGATGGACCCGATCAAAGCCATGGCCATGCGAGATCTCTATGACCTGCTCGAAAAGGTCATCGACCGTTGCCGGGACTCCGGCAACGTCGTTTCACAGATCGTCCTGAAAAACTCCTGAGGCCAGAATCGTATGAGCCTCGGTATTATTTTTTTGGTGATCTTCATCGCCCTGGTGTTTGAGTATATCAATGGCTTTCACGACACGGCGAACTCAATCGCCACGGTAGTCGGGACCAAGGTGATGACTCCCCGGCAGGCTATCGCCATGGCAGCCATCACGAACCTGATCGGAGCCCTCGCGGGGCACGCCGTCGCGAAGACGGTTTCCTCGGGACTGGTGGATTCCCAGTTTATTTCGCCCCTGGTGATCGTCTGTGCCCTATTAGGCGGGATCGTTTGGAATCTAATCACCTGGTGGTTCGGACTTCCCTCCAGCTCCACCCACGCCCTCGTCGGCGGCATCTGCGGCGCTGCGGTGGCCAGTGCGCACGACAACTGGCACGCGATCATCTGGTCGGTGGAAAAAGTGAAGGACGGCAAGGTCGTGATGGAGGGAGTCCTGCACAAGGTAGTCATGCCGATGATCACCTCACCGCTCATCGGCTTCTTCGGCGGCTTCCTGTTGATGGGACTACTCTATTTCCTTTTACAAAATGCCCGCCCCCGATTTGTGAACCGGTTCTTTGGCAAGGCTCAGATTTTCAGTGCCAGTTACATGGGATTCGCCCATGGCTTGGCGGACGCGCAAAAGACCATGGGGGTCATCACCCTGGCGCTCGTCACCGCCACCGCCACGGGCAGTTTCCAAAACATGCCGGGCTGGCTGGGATTCCTGCGCATGGATAAATCGATGCCGGCGGAACAAAGCATCAAGTCGATCCAGAATCCCAAGTCCACTCCGGACCAGTTGCACGCCGCCGCCGTCGTTCTGGAAACCGAGAGCGCTCGCTTGCAACCCGGCGAGTTCCGCGAAGCATTCCAGACACTCGCCGCGAAAACCTATACGGTTTCCCAAGACACCGGAGCCGCCCTGAGGCTTGCTGCGATCGCCGCCGATACCCACCGGGAGATTCTCGCTGCCGAAAAAGCCCGCTTCCTTACAAAAGTCCCGATCCTCGGCGGCATGGTTGCCGGCAAATTCACCGATTGGAACAAAACCTTGAGCGCGGAAATGAAAAGCGCGGAAGCCGCCGGCAAGGTGCCTCTCATCGTCGCTGCAGGAAAAGTCCGCGACCTCTCACCTGATGTCCCCGTCTGGATCAAGGTCGTTTGTTCGCTGACCATGGCAGCCGGGACGATGGCGGGCGGCTGGAGAATCATCAAAACCCTCGGCCACAAGATGGTGAAGCTGCAACCGGTCCACGGATTCGCTGCTGAAACCACCGCCGCCACCCTACTGGCCATCACCGGCAGCCTTGGGATGACCGTTTCCACGACTCACAGCATCACGACGTCGATCATGGGCGTCGGTTGTGCCAAGCGTTTCAGCGCCCTCAAGCTGTCCCTGATCGAGCGGATTCTTTGGGCGTGGGTCCTCACCTTGCCAGCTGCCGGCGGGGTCGCCTATCTACTCGTCAAGGGATTCCGCCTCTGCGGCTGGATCCCTTGAGTCACGCACCATCTAACGGTCGTTCTTTTCCCAGCGCTTTCATGATTTCCAAAACCAGGAGCGGAATCGCGCCCAATGCAAAAAGCATCAGACGGTCTCCAATGGGCATGAACGAGGTTTTTAGAAATCGGCCTAACACCGCGTTGTGTTGACTCAGCACTTGAAGGCCAAGTGAAACCGTAACCACAGCGACGAGGCCGATGTTGGAAAACAGCGGGATGCGCCAGACCAGCTTGGTCTCGCTCCGGGCCCCGAAGGATCGGAGCAACTCGGCAAAAACGAGAACGGTAAATGCATACGTCCGGGCAGCATCCGGCGCTCCATGTTTCAACACGTAGATATAGACGGCAAAGGAGACGCCACCGGTAAGAAGTCCAGTGAGCAACATCGTCCGGAGAAAAGCCAAATTAGTGATGCGCTCCGATCGTTGACGCGGGGGACGCTTCATCACATCAGGATCGATCGCGTCGGTGGCCAGGCAGAGCGCGGGCAATCCGTCAGTCACTAGATTTATCCACAGCAAGTGAACGGGCAGCAGCGGACTTGGAAGTCCGATCACCACGCAAAACGTCATGAGCAAGAGTTCCCCGGTATTCCCTGCCAGCAAATACTGCAAGGTCTTGCGGATATTGGCGTAAATCCCCCGCCCTTCTTCAACTGCGGCAACGATCGACGCAAAGTTGTCATCCGTGATGATCATGTCTGCCGCCTGCTTCGTGACCTCCGTTCCCGCCTTGCCCATCGCAATGCCGATATCCGCGCCCTTGATCGCCGGGGCATCATTGACACCGTCGCCTGTCATCGCCACAACCGCACCATTCGCTTTCCAAGCGTGAATGATGCGCAACTTATGTTGGGCGGTGACCCGTGCATAGACCGCAATGTGTGAAACCCGACTCTGGAGCTCGGCCTCCGACATCGCATCTAACTCCACGCCCGTGACTGCGGCAGCGTCATCCAAGGCAATACCGATTTCACGCGCGATCGCCGTCGCCGTGTGAGGGTGGTCTCCCGTGATCATCACCACCCGGATGCCCGCCGCACGGCACTTCACGACAGCCTCCTTGGCTTCCTCACGCGGCGGATCATACATTCCTGTTAGTCCGACAAACACCATATTCTGTTCGACCGATTCTGCCGTGAGATCCCCGGCGGGAGTATTATCCAAATCCCGCAGGGCGGAGCCGAGGACGCGCAAGGCCTGACCCGCCATCCTCGCGGCTTCTGCCAAAATCACTGCCCGCCCGTCGTCGGTGAGGGGCAGAATCCCGCGAGGGGTATAGATCCGCGTGCAACGCTTCAGCAGCACCCCGGGCGCGCCGTTGACCAAGGCACGCAGCTTGCCGTCCTCCACCTTGCGAATCACCGCACTCAGCTTCCGATCCGAATCAAATGGAATTTCATGATACTTCGGCAGATTCTGTTCGATCCACTCCCGATCTCCCCCCGCCTTGAGGCCGGCGGCAAGTAGCGCGGCTTCGGTCGGGTCGCCAATGGCCTTCCAATTTCCATCCTCCATGGAGAGGTGGGAATTGTTACAACCGAGAATGACCGTCGCTAACTCACGCAGCGGCGCGCTGTCCTGAACAACGACTTTCTTTCCGAGCAACCGAACTTCACCCTCGGGACTGTAACCCTCGCCCGTGACTTCATACAACTCACCTGCGACGTAATGCGCTCGCACCGTCATCTCGCCCACGGTCAAAGTTCCTGTCTTGTCGGTGCAAATCACCGTTGTGGAACCGAGCGTCTCCACGGCTGTTAGTTTTCTGACGAGCGCGCGCCGGCGGGCCATCCGCGACACCCCCAGCGAGAGCGCCACGGTGACCGCCGCCGGCAGTCCTTCCGGCACGGCTGCCACGGCGAGACTTACCGACGTCATGAACAGCTCAAACGGATTGGTCCCACGCAGCAAGCCCAGTCCGAACAGCAGCGCCACGATACCGAGCGTCGCCCACACCAGCACCTTTCCGAACGACTCGAGTTTCTTCTCCAAGGGAGTGCGCTCTCCCGCTTCTGCCGTTGCAAGCAACCCCGCGATCCGGCCAAGTTC
>JAYWDF010000742.1:0-3965 GCA_043779985.1 Akkermansiaceae bacterium
GTATCCAAATGCTCACACCCGGGCACTATTTACAAATTACTCCGGGCAACGAAGGCGGCAGTGAACTTGTGATCGCGGAGCGAACTTACTGGGAAATGGATTTTCCGAATCAGGGCGATGAAGACCCCGGACTCGATCCTCGTAAATTGGTCGATGAGTTTGAAGACGTTCTGCTCAAGGCGGTCGCGAAGCGGCTTCGAGCGGACGTCCCTGTAGGAGCCTATCTATCAGGCGGGCTCGATTCAAGCATGATCGTGGCCATGGCTTGCAAACTCAAGGGCCCGGCGATCAACACCTATACTATCCGGGTGGATGATCCCTCACTCGACGAGCTCAGCGCGGCCAATCTCTCAGCCCGGCACATCGGCACCAAGCCGCCTGTCGTTCAGGACTTTCGTGCGAGCGATGCCGTGGAAATGTATCCGCAACTTATCCAGGCGGCCGAGGCACCGGTGATTGACACCTCATGCGCCGCCTTGCTCATGTTAGCCCGGCGTGTTCATGGCTGCGGGCAGAAAGTTGTTCTAACTGGTGAAGGGGCGGACGAATGGCTAGCGGGCTATCCATGGTATAAGATTGCCAAGGTTCTCGGGATCCTCGATCTGGTGCCCGGCATGCGCCTGAGTGATGTCGCCCGGCGCGCCTATCTCAGGCACTATCAGGTGCCGCAATATCCGTCGGGCTTCAGGCGCGGTCTGGAGGACTTGGTCGGTGGACCGAACGCATGGATCGATTCCTATGGAGTGCTTGCCCTTTCGAAACTGCGACTTTACGCCGCACCGATGCGGGAAGTGCTGGAACGGGAGAATCCGTGGGGCGGGCTAGGGCTCAATGTGGAGCGGGCCAAGTGCTGGGATCCGCTCAACCGGGGACTCTGGGTGGGTGCGCGGGTGACGCTGGCGGGCCACTTGCTGCAGGCCAAAGGTGATCGGGTATCGATGCACTCCTCAGTCGAGGTGCGCTATCCTTTTCTCGATGAGGATGTCTTTAATTTCACGGCCAAGCTGCATCCCCGGTGGAAGTTAAAGGGATTCCGCGACAAGCACCTGTTGCGCCTGGTGGCGGAGCGCTGGTTGCCCCCCCAGATCGCGCGGCGCCACAAGGTGATTTTCCGCGCTCCGTTGGATAGTTTTCACATGGATCCTGAACCCAGATTCGTCGGTGAACTCATGAGCGAGGAATCGCTGCGGCGCACCGGCTATTTTGACGTCGCGGCGGTGCAACACTGGCGGAAGGCGTTTCGTTTGATGAAGGTCGGCTCACTCCCGCGGCTCTCGGTGGAAATGGGCCTCGCCGCCGTCGTGGCCACTCAACTCTGGCACCATACCTTTATCGACGGCTCGCTGGCGGATCTGCCGATGTGGGCAGCCGAGCGCCCGCTGATCCATCGATAACAGAAATTCGTCCGTTGACCGGCATGGGGTCGTTAAGGGTTTTGACGCGGTCCAGCGCGCCGACCCGTGCCATGGGGTAGTGGCCTGGAAACGGGGGCGCCGGTTTTTTGTGGGTCGAACCGTTGAGTCTTTCACTTGCACCATAGGAGTTGCGAGGTAAATTGACCGTCATGTCCTTAAATCTTGAACTCGCCAGATTGCTCAACGCACAGATCAATCACGAAATGTCTGCCAGCTATTCGTATCTCGCGATGGCTGCTTGGTTCGAGCAGACTCCCTATTCCGGCTTCGCCAGCTGGATGTTCGTTCAGAGTGCCGAGGAAACCGTCCACTCGCTGAAGTTCTATCAATTTCTGGTAAGTCGCGACGCGCCGGTCGTGCTCGAGGCGCTCGCCAAGCCCATCGCGGATTTCAGCAGTCCGCTCGATGTATTCACCCAAAGTTTGAAGCAGGAGCGCATGGTGACCGCGCAGATCAACGAGCTCTACGACCTCGCCGAGCAAGTCAGGGATCACGCTTCAAAGAATTTGCTGCTCTGGTTTCTCAACGAGCAGATCGAGGAGGAAAAGAGCGTAAGTGCTATTATCGACCGCCTGACTCTGGCAGGGGACGATCCGGCGAGTCTCCTTGTGCTGGATCGGGAGGCCGCCGCTCGCAATGCTGCCAAAGTTAAGTGAACGGCTGATCGACGCTAACTCATTGCTGCCGGCGACGCAGCGGATACAAATGAGGACCGCTCGCAGGGCCGTCAATTAGCTATCCCTGATTGGGAGCGATATTTCCACTGGGACTGCTTCTTGATCGATTTCTTATAAGGTCAGTTTCGTTCGTGTTAACTAGCACTCCGCAAGCAGACGATCATGACAAGCGCCGACAACACCCAAACCGTCCGATTTCACCGTGTCCTGCGCGGGACGCCGGAGCGTGTCTATCGAGCCTTTCTCGATCCCGATGCCAAGGCCAAGTGGCTTCCGCCCCACGGTTTCACCGGAAGAGTGCATCACCTCGATGCAAAAGTCGGCGGCACTTACCGGATGTCGTTCACCAATTTCTCCACCGGAAGCGAAACGTCCTTCGGTGGCACATTTGTCGAACTCGTGGCGAACGAGCGCATCGTTTATACCGACCGATTCGATGATCCGAACCTGCTAGGCGAGATGACTGTGACGGTGGTCCTGAAGCCGGTGTTCTGCGGCACCGATTTACAAATCACACAAGAAGGAATCCCCAAAATGATTCCGGCGGAGGCGTGCTATTTGGGTTGGCAGGAATCACTCGCGCTGCTGGCTCAGCTCGTGGAAGCCGAGATTGCTGACCAATAAGTGCGCAGAGGGGAGCCCGACAATGACGAGTGCCAGGAAATACTTGCGTTCGGTTTTTGAATGCCAAGGGTAGGGGAGTCCGGTGTAGAGGGTATCCGGAAGGTGGTCCAGCAACCTGCTAGAAGCACTTGAGCGAGCCGGGTTTAGTTCTTTCCGGCGTGGTGGATGGTCAGGAAGAAGAGCTCCAATAAGCCAAATCGGACTTATTTCTGGAGATTCCCAGTCGATGGTTATTGCCGAGCTTCGTGTTGGCATTTCCCGTGCTGGGCAGTAGCGTGAGCGCCCCACTTCATGTCTGACCCCATTGCGCTACCCATTTGGAAGATCCACGCTGACATCTTGTCTACGCTGCAGGCTGGCAATCGTCTGGTGTTAGTCGCCCCCACCGGCTCGGGTAAGACCACGCAGGTGCCGCAGATGCTGCTCGATGCCGGGATCTCGGGGGACAAGATGATCGTCGTGCTGCAACCCCGCCGGGTCGCAGCTCGTACCGTGGCCGCGCGTGTGGCTTGGGAGCGCGATGGGAAACCGGGCGCGGAGGTCGGCTATCAAATCCGCTTTGACGATCAAACCAGCGTGGGCACCCGTATTTGTTTTGTCACCGAGGGCATTTTGCTGCGCTGGCTTCAGGATAATGGGACCCTGTCTAACATCGGGGCCGTGGTCTTCGATGAGTTCCACGAGAGGAACTTGCTCAGCGATGTCGCCCTCGCGTTGGTGAAGAATTTACAGCAGACCGAGCGCCCCGATTTGGCCATCGTGGTGATGTCCGCCACGCTCGATGCCGAACCGGTCGCCGCTTATTTGGCTCCGTGCCCGATTCTTATCTCCGAAGGGCAAAGCTATCACGTGGAGGTTGGATACCTTTCCCACCCCGATCAACGTCCTATAACCGCGCAAGCGGCTGAGGCAGTCGAGCGCATCATCAATGACCATTCCCCGGGCGACATCCTTGTCTTCATGCCAGGGCGAGGCGAAATCAACGGCACCCTAGAGGCACTGCGAGGCCTGAGAACGGAGGAGCGTGTAGCCTGCATCCCTCTGCATGGCGAACTCGAACCGCAGGAGCAGGATCGCGCCTTCGCTCCGAACGCCTTGAGGAAAATCATCGTCGCCACCAACGTCGCCGAGACCAGCATCACCATCGACGGCATCCGCCACGTCGTGGACAGCGGAGTCGCCCGCGTGGCCCGCTACGACGCCGAGCGCGGCATCGGCACGCTCTTGCTAGAGCCCATCAGCCGGGCCA
>JAYWDF010000743.1:0-3953 GCA_043779985.1 Akkermansiaceae bacterium
CGCCAAGTGCCTTGGAGTCGACGAAAAAGGCCGCGTGAAAATGTCCCGCCGCGCCTGGCTCCGCGACCAGAAAGCCGCTGAGCACGACGCCCAGCAGCCCGTCGCTGCCGAATAAGGAGTTGCGACATTCCTGTCGCTACGAATTCATCCATCCCATCAAAACCGGCGTCCTCACAAGGGCCGCCGGTTTTTTGTTCTCCAATAGCCACCGCACTGCGCTATCATTAAGATAGCGGGTTTGACCTCAGTTCATCCATTTGCTAGCGTGCGTGCCTATTCATGATCTCCACCCTTGAGCTGAAACAATTTCGCGGACTCGAACACGTCCAGTTCGAGAACCTCGGGCGAGCCAACCTGATCATCGGGGGGAACAACACGGGGAAGACTTCGATCTTGGAGGCGTTGGTTCTGCTTTATGGAAATCAACGTCAGCTGGAGAGCCTACCATGGACATTTCGTGAGCAACCTAGGGATGCACAAGATCAAGGAATTAGCTTTTGGCAGTCGTTGCCAAAGGATGGAGAGCTGTCAGAACTTCAAATTTCAGTAAACGGTGGGTATGCGTCAGGCAGTTCGATCAATGGAGTTGTGGGAAACAATACAAATCTATTCGTTGATCCTTCGCAACCGATAGATATCTTTGATCCTGACACTCAGCCATTGGTTAGTTTTAATCCCCCGAGAGATTTGGAAATCAATCAAGGGCGCCGGAAAACCAGTCTCTCAGTTCTTCCAACAAAACAAGGAGATCCTGGTGACGTGTCGGAACTCTTTAACCAAATTTCTCCACTCAATCCCGAAAACGAGGCTAAATTGGAAGATCTCCTGCGTAGATCTATCGAACCTCGCCTTGGTCGACTTCGATATGCCAGACCTCAAGGAACTAATCCTCATTTGGTTTACGTTGATCTTGGAACTGGCCCGATGCTTCCTTTCACCCAACTTGGTCAGGCATTCGCCCGCACGCTTGAAATCTACTGCGAGATCTTCGCCAACCGCCCGAAAATACTCCTCATCGATGAAATCGAAAACGGTCTCTACTTCGAAGGCATGGAGGATTTCTGGAAAGGCCTGATGGCGGTTTTGGAAGACCAGGACGTCCAGCTCTTCGCCACCACCCACAGCCGCGAGTGCATGGAAGCAGCCTACAAGGCAGCGGCCTCGATGGAAGGTGATCCCCTTCGTTTCCTCCGTCTCGACCGCCGCGTTGACGATCCGGGCAAGATCGTCGCCACCACCTTCGGCAAGGACGAGATGCAGACGGCCATTGAATTCAACCGGGAGATGCGGTGAAGCAGCACACGCCAAAACCTCTTGTTCTCTGCGAGGGCAAGGAAGACCTACTGGTGATCCAGGCTTTGGCAGAACATGCCGGATTGGCAAGCAAGCTGGCCTTTCAACAATACGGCGGGAAAGACAAACTCCGGGCCTATCTCCATTTGCTTAGGACCAGTCCTGAATACGTCCGAGGTGAATATTCGCGAATCTTGGTAACCCGTGACGCCGACTCCGATTTCGCCAGCTCGTGGCAGGCGATGAAGGATTCAATCGCAGAAGCCTTTTCCTCAGAACCCACATCTCCGGGCGAATGGATCAAAATTGAAAACGGTCCTGAGATCGCAGCATGGATCATACCCGGCCCCGGAGAAACCGGTATGATCGAAACCCTATGCGTCGAATCATCCCGAACCCAATCTCCAAAAGTTTTGGAATGCTTGGATTCATTCATGAGCTGCCTAACCACAGCGCATGGCGGCGAAGCTCACGAAAAAACACGATTTGCAATCTGGACCATTGCCGCCCAAGGAGCCGGAGCTCACAAGCGAATGTCCCTCGAATATGCGATTCCTAGCTTGCCAATCAATTGGGATGACACGGCGTTTGCTCCGTTGAGGGAGTTGCTGGTTGGAATCACGTCCTGATTGCGCTCGCTTCGCCACTCCGGGCTTTTTGCTGCCTTGAATCTGAAACAGAATTCCCCTAAGCTCCTCTCATTTCCACCAAGGAACTCGCCATGGAAACCATCAAGGGCCTCCCCGATAACGCCTCCTGGCAGGAAATCGAAGCACGCATCCACCTGCTTGCCGAGGTGAACCTGGGCTACGAACAGCTCCAGGGCGGCGAAGGCACTGCGGTCACCACCGAAAGCGAATTTCTGAATCTGGCTAGGGCCAAGTAGATCCTAAATTCGAAGACATCACAACTCGTAGTTCATCACTTTACGGTCCGTCGTTGGTAGGCGTTCTTTCGAAGTCTCCCCATCACGGTCTCCACTGGCGCACCACGTTCACCCGCTGCGTAGCTTTCCACCGCCGTGCGAAGTCTCAAATCCATTTGATATTCTTCCGCATCGTGAGCCATTTGTTCAAAAGCATCCAGCGAGAGCACCACTACCGAGGCTTTGCCGTTCTGGGTAAGAATTCTCGCCCGCCCACCTTGTGCGAGTTCTTTGGCGTGCTGTTTCGTATTGCGTGCAAAATCCGTCAGACTCACCACGTCTTCTTTGAGATCAATTCGCATGGGGTGAGGTTCACACATAATTCCGTGTTTGACTAGGCATTTCTCAGGGCCTTCATGGAAGTGCTCTCTGGAAAAGACGGACTCGTCCACGTCTCCGAACTCGCCGAAGGCCGCACCGAAAACGTTGAAGACATCGTCAAAAAAGGCGACGTCATCACCGCCAAGTGCCTTGGAGTCGACGAAAAAGGCCGCGTGAAAATGTCCCGCCGCGCCTGGCTCCGCGACCAAAAGGCCGCTGAGCACGACGCCCAGCAGCCCGTCGCTGCCGAGTAGTCCCCACCACGATTCTAGCGAATCCATCACCAAACCGGCGCCCTCACAAGGGACGCCGGTTTTTGTGTCTTCAAGTGGTTGGAGCATCCTTGCCCCGGACCGTTGCGGGAGGCGTCTCGCCTCCTGAATTTTCCCGTCGCCACATATTTTAAATGTTGAATTGTGGCACAAACTGGGACGCATTCTCGCCATGGCACCCTTCGTCGTCCTTTGGATCGGTGACCCTTGCCCGAGAAGCCACTTTCCCCGCAGCGTGATCCACCCGCTCATGCGGCGAAGTGTGTCCAGTTGATCCTAGGCAATCACGTCGGGGTAAGATGTCGGCCCGGCCACGGTTTGGGCATTTCCCTTGGACTCGGCCGCGGGGCTTTCGCGGCAAGGGGAGTCGCGGATGGGATCCTTGCCGGATGTGGTTTTTAAATCACTGGGCAGGGGCGGGATCAATGACCGAGATCCGCCGGAGTAAAGCCCATGACGATGTCGAAGCGGGCGGCGAGCTCGCTGATTTTTGATTCCTTGATGGCGGCGAAGTCGACGATGACGGACTCCCGGGCCTTCGCATCCTTGATGCCTTGGAGGACCATGTCCTTGGCGTTTTGGGCCTCACCCTTGATATAACACTGGGTGGTCCATTTCTCACGGCCCTTCATTTTTACGGCAAAGTGGATGTGCGGAGTACGGCCGGGATAGGCGACGGGCTTGATGGTGCGGAAATAATACTCGCCGGTGGCGCTGGTGAGGAAGCGGCCGAAGCCTTGGAAATTTGCGTCGCGCCCGGCCTTGCCGTTGCTGCCGGAGTGGAGGTAGACGCCCTTGCCATCGACCTGCCAGATCTCGACGACGGCGTTGCGGATCGGGTCCCCTTTCGTATCGAGCAGGCGGCCGGAGAGGTGGGTGACCTCGCCGATGGTGGCGGTGATGCCGTCGTTGATGATGAGAAGATCGTTGTCGGTATCGAGTGGGAGGTGGTCGGGGTAGAAAGGTCCCTCGGTTTGTTTGGGGGTGAGCGAGAGTTGTTCGGCGAAGGCACCGGGCGCGGAGAGCGCCAGTGCCAAGGTGCCGATGATTTTCCGGCGGGTCCAGAGGTGGGGCAATTCGATCACGAGATTGAATCAAGCCTTTTGGCGCTAGGGGTTCAAGCGGGATTCTTCAGAGCAGCT